>CANRCU010000005.1 GCA_947629215.1 uncultured Clostridia bacterium | reverse complement strand
GGAACGCTCAAGCAGACGGGAATGCAGATAGAATACATCGCCGGGGTAAGCCTCACGTCCGGGCGGCCTGCGAAGCAGCAGACTCATTGCACGGTAAGCAACGGCATGCTTTGAAAGGTCATCGTAAACAATAAGCACGTCTTTGCCTTTTTCCATAAATTCTTCGGCAATGGCAACGCCTGCGTACGGCGCTATGTACTGTAATGTCGAGGACTCCGACGCCGTAGCCGAAACAACGGTGGTGTAGTCCATTGCGCCGCTGTCCTGCAAACTTTTAACTATGCGCGCAACGGTAGACGCCTTCTGACCTATAGCTACATATATACAAAGGCAGTCTTTGCCTTTCTGATTTATTATTGTGTCGATACAAATGGCTGTTTTGCCCGTCTGACGGTCGCCGATGATAAGCTCGCGCTGACCTCTGCCTATGGGAACCATTGCATCGATAGCTTTAATACCTGTTTGTAAGGGTACATCTACGGATTTACGGGTGATAACGCCGGGCGCAACACGCTCTATCGGGCGCGAACCGCTTGCGGCGATGGGACCTTTTTCGTCAATAGGCTCGCCAAGCGCGTTTACAACACGGCCTATCATTGCGTCGCCTACGGGTACCGAGGCAACTTTACCGGTCAATTTAACGCTGTCGCCTTCTTTGATGCCTGCGTCCGAACCGAGGATAACGACACCGATGTTGTCCTCTTCAAGGTTCTGAGCCATACCCACGGTGCCGTCCGCAAACTCCAAAAGCTCGCCGCTCATGGCGTTGTCAAGACCGAACACACGGGCGATACCGTCGCCTACCTGTATTACCGTACCAACCTCGGACACGTCAAGTTTTGCCGAGTAACCCTTGATTTGCTCTTTTATGACAGAGCTGATTTCTTCAGGTCTTATATTCATTGTCGGTATTCACTCCTTCTATCAAAAGCCCGTCGTTACAAGAGAGCTTTTGATCTGTATTAGAAAAATCAATCAGCAAGCCTTGCGCCGCTCATGCGCTCCTTAAGAACGTCAAGATGACGCCTGACGGTGTTGTCGATAAGCTGTCCGCAGACATTTATCCTTATGCCGCCTATAAGCGACTTGTCAACACTGTGTTCTATATCGACCTGCTTATTCATGCTTTGCGCAAGTTTTAGCCTGATACTGTCAAGCTGCGCCTCGCTCAGGGGTATAGCGGAAACCACTGTTGCGGTGACTATCCCTTTGTGCGCCCTTACTTTGTCTATAAAGGCTGTCAGTATGTCAAAAAGCTGCGCTTCGCGGTTTTTGCGGAATGCGACCGCAAACAGCCCCAAAAGGTCGTCCGAAACTTTACCCTTGAAGGCGTTGACAAGCACGCTCAACTTTTCGTCGCCCGAAATACGAGGGTGTTTCAGAACAGCCTGAAATTCGGGGTCGTTTTCTATTGAACTGCGAATAAGCGCGGCATCGTCAAGATATTTGTCGATGCTGTCTTTTTCCAAGGCAATATCGAAAAGAGCGGCGGCATATCTGTTTGCTATCAACTCAGCCATTTAACTCCCTCCAAATCCTTGATAGTATCCTCTACCAGCTTTTCCTGCTCCGCATCGCTTATCTTTGCCGCGATGAATTTTTCGGAAATAGCGGAGGAAACCTGTATGATCTGCTTTTTGACCTCATCTCTCGCCTTCTCCTGCTCGCGCTCTATATCAAGCTTTGCGCGCTGCCTGAGAGTTTCCGCTTCGGTCTTTGCCTGAGATATTATCTGCTGACTGTTTTTGTTGGCATCGGCACGGGCTTTTTCGAGTATCTCGCTGCGTTCGTGGTCAATGTCCTCCAGTTTGAGCTGGTATTGCATTTTAAGTGTGTTTGCCTCGTTCAATGCTTTCTGAGCCTCGTCTATCTGATTTGCTATGCGTTCTTTACGGGCTTTGAGAAAGTTGAGTACGGGGTTATACAGCAGTTTTGCAAGTATAAAGCACATTATACAAGTGTTTATGAGCTGGACCGCAAGATTGAATAAAAATTGGGAATCCAGCGTGATTACATATCCGTCCAATCGGTTGACCTCCTTTCTTAAAAGATGTTCTTTTAAAAACCGAGAAATCAGAGTTGACCGATAAACGGATTACCGAACAAAAGAATAAGCGCAACAACAAGACCGTAAATACCGGTCGATTCGGCAACGGCACAGCCGAGGAGCATGGTCTGTGTGATAGTGCCGCGCGCTTCGGGCTGACGTCCAACGGCTTCCGCGCCTTTGCCTGCGGCAAAACCCTGACCTATACCGGGGCCTATACCTGCTATCATGGCAAGACCTGCGCCTATTGCGGAGCAGCCCAATACAAATGCTTTAGGGTCGATTGAATAGTTATCCATAGTTAGTTCCTCCTTGAGTGTTATTGTATTTCACAGCAAAAGCTGTGCAATGTTCTGAAATAATTCAGCTTAATCGGGTATTTTATCCTTAATGAAAAGCTGACTCAGCATACAGAAAATAACTGTCTGCAATACGCCTGCAAATACGTCAAAATACATATGCGCGAAAGCAGGTACGAAAAATTGGAATATGCTGCCCAATGCGGAGTATATCATCGTCATGATTATCATACCGCCTAAAATGTTTCCGAAAAGACGGAAGCTAAGTGAAATGGGTGTTGCAAGCTCACTTATTATGTTTATCAGCAGCAGTATCGGTATAGGCTCTATATAGCCCTTGAAATAACCGAGCTTACCCTTTGAGATACCCATAAAATGTATCAGAAAAAAGGTCGTAACGGTTATTGCGCCCGTTGTACAGAGATCTGCCGTGGGCGGGCGGAAACCCAAAAGACCGCTTAAATTGGAGATCAGTATAAAAGAAAAGATACCGAAGAACCATTTCCCGAAATAGGAATATTTTTCACCCATATTTGAAACGGTAAAATCATTCATGGCTTCGACTATCATCTCTACAACATTCTGACCGCCCGTGGGTTTGTCGGTGTATTTTTTCAGACCCGCTCTCAGTATAAGCGCAAGTATCGTCAGCACTATCATAAAAAACCATGTTGTCACCAACGTTCTGCCTATGCCGAAAGTCTGACCGAAAAGCTCCACCTTGCCGTACATATGGACAGTAAAGTCAAACCCCTCCTCCTGCGGCGCTGCCGTATCATAGCAGACTATGCCGGGGATAATGGGTATTTTGTCCAGCAAAAGATTCAAAGCGTTTCCCTCCTTTCCCAAAAGTTCGCGGGCTTTTTGCCCAAGATGACCGCAGGTTTTACCGAGCCTTGCGGAACGCTCTTATCCGCTGTGCTATCCTGCACATACGGAGATAAAAGCCTGCTGCTTATACGCCGGCTTTTTTGATGTTATTGCGGGTCGCTGCCGTTTTTTTTATCAAGCAGACCGTGGATATAAATTGACGGCTGCACGAGCAGCAGACCTATAATAAGCCCTATAAGGCTGATACGCTGTGTTTTTAATGCAATAAAAACTATAACGACTATGCAGACCATGCGCAGGCTGTATTGCGAGGCAACATAGGTCTGCGCATTCTGAGGCGGCATATCGAGCGATTTTTTGAGCGTTCTTTCAAGCAGTATCACCCTTGCCAAAGAAATAGCCGTGCCGACAGCTATGCCGGCGGCATAATATATGATGTTTTTTGTGAAAAAAGCGCCTATGCCAAAGGCTATAAAAGCTGTCACAACAATTATTTTCAAAACCGATTTGGTCGTATCCGACATTTATTTTCTGTCCTTCTTCTTATAATAATAGGGGTCGTCCTTATCTTTAAAATAGTCAAGCGTCAGCATATATACGCTGCGAAAACCCGCAGGCACGCCAAGCAGTATAAAAATTATCATAAACACGGGCGCTGTGCCGAATGCCCTGTCAATAAAAACGCCTATGCCAAGACATATCAATATGGGTACGAGCATTGTTATGCCTATTTGTGATATAAGCCCGAGCGCACGAGCAATTTCTTTCATGGCAGCCTCCGCAGACGATAGCTATCTATGGTTTGGTCACATCTTCAACATATACATATCCATTATAAAACATTTACGCCAAAAAATCCATACTTTTTTTGGAATTTTCGGAAAAAATTTTAATGCAGAACTGCGGATAATGCCCTTGTGGCAAATAAGTGTAAAAAAATCAAAGATATGCCATAATATTTTTGTTTTGTTTTTGCCCGTGATAAAATATTAACAACGGACGGGCGCAAAAGACTTTGTACAAAATTACCGTATATAGCAAAAATCAATGCCGATATGCCGATATATAGTGTTTTTTTGGTAAGTTTTAAAGCAAAACGCCGGTTGTGTATATGTGTCGGGGAAACCTGTTGTAAAAAATGCCGAAAATTTTTTTTGAAAAAGCCTTGCAATTTATAAAAATTTTGGTATAATAAAATTAACAGGATTATTTTGACCTTTTATAGCCTTTAGGGACTTCACTTTTGTTTATATTTATATATATTTTATGTTACACGAATATTTCATTTTGCCGTGTAAGTAAAAAATGTATAAAAAATTCAAAAAATCTATTTACAAATTAGTGAAAATAAGGTATTCTATTATTAGGTTAAAATGTAACACAGTAATCTCTGTGTGGGAAACTTAAAAACACCTATAAAGAAAGGGGATTAAAAATGAAAAAGAATTTATTAATCAGATTGACCGGCTTAGGTCTTGCAGTCGTTATGGCAGCCGGAATGTCGGGCTGCGGCGGCAGCGGCGGCGGAACGGGCGGCGGATCGGCTGCTACCGAAGAATATTCAAAGCCCGAATCGATCAAAATGACATTCGATACCTGTATGACATTTGAAAACGGTCTTCAGGATGTCTGCGACGAATACAAGAACCAGACCGGTATCGATCTCAGCATCGAAAAACCCGACCATGCAAAATATTATGAAAAAATTACTCTTGCTTTTGCATCGGGCAATCCTTCCGACGTTATCGAAATGGGTTCCACTTACTATCCCGAAAATGCCAACAACGGCGCTTTGTGGGATATGACAGACGCTTGGGAAAACACTACGGCTACCGCAAAGAGCATAATCGACGAATCTTATGTTGACGCTCTTAAAGTTGACATCAAAGACGGCAACGGTCCAAGACTTTACGGTTTCCCGACGGTTGCAGGCAACGGTACTATCACATATGCAAGAAAAGACTGGTTTGACGAGGCTACCGGCGGCAACGCACCCAAGAACTATGACGAGTTTATCGAAATGCTCAGAAAGTTCAAAGCACGCGGCAACGGTGCTATCCCTATTACTGCAGCAGGTCTTATCAACAGCGAAACTCCTTATGATATTTATTTAAGAGAGTTCTATCAGGACGCTATCCCCGATTTCTATCAGAAAGAGGACGGCAGCTGGGTTGACGGTTTCACAGAGCCGGCTATGGAAGGCGCTTTGCAGAGAATGCGCGACGCATTTGCAGAAGGTCTTATCGACGGTGAAATCGTTACAAACAATACATCTACCTGCCGTGATAAATTCAACTCCGGTCTTGTAGGTGCATTCAACTACTGGGCTGGTATGTGGTGCGCTAAACTTGACGACTCCACACCCGATACAGAGCTTGTTCCTCTGCCTATCATCGAAGAGGCAGGTCATTACATCGAGCGTGTACCTACCGCTATGGTTATAACAAACAACTGTTCAAACCCCGTTGGCGTATTTGAAGACCTTATTATGTATTCACATGACGGCGGCGCAGGTCAGTTATTGTTCACACGCGGCGTAAAGGATAAACACTATACAGAAAACAGCGACGGAACAGCTACCGCTCTTGCATATTATGAAGACCCCAACACACTTGTTGAGAAGTCGTTCTATGCACCCGAGCTTTCTATAACAGAATGGCAGGATCCTATCGCTCTTGATCCTCGCGTTGAAAGCTCTCTTCAGGTATTCCGCGAGAACAGAGAATTTGCGACTGTTCCTCAGGTTTCGGACGTTATTTCCGACAATCTTGCTAACCTTAACGTAGTTAAGAAAGAAGTTATTGCCAACGTTGTTCACGGCAATATTTCCGTTGAAGAAGGTATGGAGAAGTATAACAACGAAGCAGGTTCTTACGTTGAAGCTATCCTTGCCGACCTTAACAGCAACGGTTGATCTGCTTGATTTTTAAGGATTCCGCAGCCCTGTTTTCGCAACAGGGCTGTACATAAAATAAAAAACAGAAAGGATGATTAAAATGGCAGGCGTTAATCACGAAACTCTTGTAGTAAAAAAGCCGCCTTTAGGCAACTTGCTTTATAAGTACAGATATTTCTATCTTATGGCTATACCCGTTGTTGTATTGCTGCTTATATTCTTCTACTGGCCGATGCTTGGTATACGTTTCGCTTTCTCGACATATAAGCTCAAACACATCACAAGCGGCGCAGGCCCCGATTATTCGACGGGATTCGGCAACTTTGTTGCGCTTTTTAAAGATAAATTCTTTATCGATTCTTTCAGAAACACCGTTGTTCTGAGTTTCTGGAACTTGGTTTTCTCGACCGTATTTACGGTTATTGTAGCTCTTCTTATTAACGAGCTTCAGCATGAGTGGGCAAAGAAATTCGTTCAGACTGTTCTTTATCTTCCCCACTTCCTGTCATGGGTCGTTGTTGCATCTATCTTCACACTGCTTCTTTCGGCAGGTGCCGATCAGACAGGTACAGACCTTACGACAGTTGGTTTTGTAAACGCTATCTTTATGAAATTAGGTTTTATAGATCATCCCATAGCTTTCCTTACAACTAAGGAAACATGGCGTCCCGCATGGTACATCATCCAGCGCTGGAAAGAAACAGGCTGGGGTACAATTATTTATCTTGCCGCTTTATCGGGCATCAGCCCGGATCTTTACGAAGCAGCCGAGATCGACGGTGCGGGCAGAATGAAACAAACATGGTACATCACTTTGCCAAGCCTTATGGATACTATACTTATCGTGTTTATCCTTAACCTTGCAAAGATACTTAATGTATTCGAATCAGTCTTCGTCCTTTACAACGAGCTGGTTTACTCTGTATCCGACGTTATCCAGACTTACACATACCGCAAAGGTATCCAGGGCAACGACTACGGCTATTCAACAGCTATCGGTCTGTTCAAGTCTGTTATTTCTCTTTTCCTCGTTACGGGCGCCGACTACGTTGCCAAGAGGATCAGAGGTTATGGTATTGTATAAGGAGGCGGGTTTCACATGTTAAGTACTCAATTTAGTTTTAGAAAGGGTTACAGGGCTCGTGCGGTATTCGTTATCCTCAATGCTATATTCTTTATCTTTATGATGGTGTGTATGATAGTGCCTATTATAAAGATTTTGAGCGACTCTTTGATGAACCATACCGTTTACGGTCTTAAACTTATACCCGATGAGATCAACTTTATTGCATACGGTCGTATTTTCTCGCAGGAATCTCTGCGCAGACCTCTTGTTATATCTGTTTACACAACGCTTATGACAACATTTATAGGTCTTTTGATTTCGACTATCGGTGCTTATATCCTTATCCAGAGGGAAATGCCCGGCGTTAAGTTGTTCGGTTATATGCTTATGTTCACCATGATATTCAACGGTGGTCTTATCCCTACATTCCTTGTTATGAAGACTATCGGTCTTCTTGACAGTCTGTGGGCAGTTATCATACCTATATCTCTGAATGTATCAAACCTTGTGCTTATGCGTTCTTTCTTTGAAGGTCTGCCTAAGTCATTGTTTGAGGCTGCCGAGATTGACGGTTGTACACCTATAGGTATTTTCTTCAAGATAGTGCTTCCTTTGTCAAAGGCTGCGCTTGCATCTATCGGTCTTTTCTTCGCCGTTGCTGCATGGAGTGAATACTTCCACTACGTAATGTACATCAGCGATACTTCAAAGTACAACTTCCAGTACAAACTGCGTGACCTTTTCGCTGATAAACAAGAGCAGTCCGAAGGTATCAACATCAACGTTAAGACCCTTCAGTCAGCTGCTATCATAGTATCTATCGTTCCGTTTATGTTTATTTATCCTTTCTGCCAGAAATACTTCATGACAGGTATTACAATGGGCGCTGTTAAGGAATAATAAAAGCTTATTTCGGACAGTTATAAATGGGCTGCCGCCCGGTGAGTTTTTCATCGGCGGCAGCCTTTTTTTGACGTGAATGACCGAAAAATGTTGTTTTTTGGGGATAAAATAATTAGACATTCAAACAAATTTGTGGTATAATAGAAACATCAGGTATATTTTACATTTGCAAACAGAAAAGGAGAATTATATGACACAGGAACAATTAAATGCTTACACACTTAAACAAGAACAACTGTGCCGCAGTGCAGACAAGATTCCCCAAGAACTTTACAACGAATATCAGGTCAATCGCGGTTTGCGTGATCTGGACGGCAACGGAGTGCTGACGGGGCTGACAAATATTTCAAAAATAGTCGCCTCAAAAGAAGTAAACGGCAAAAAAGTGCCTTGTGACGGTGAACTTTGGTACAGGGGTTACCGCGTGAAGAATCTGATAAAAGATTTGGGTTATGATGAATTGGGCTATGAAAAAATTGCATATCTCCTTATGATGGGCAAATTGCCCGACGACACCGAATTGTCGGAATTTAAGTACATACTCGGCGAAAACCGCAAGCTGCCCGTCAGCTTTACGCGTGATGTAATAATGAAAGCGCCAAGCAACGATATTATGAACTCAATAACAAAAAGTATACTTACGCTTGCGTCGTATGACGATGATGTGCATGATACGAGCGTTGCAAATACCATAAAACAGTCTATACACCTGGTCGCAATATATCCGCTGTTGGCTGTTTATGCCTATCATGCGTACAATCATTATGTGAACGACGGCAGTATGTATATACATCAGCCCGACCCGAATTTGTCCACGGCAGAAAATCTGCTCATGCTTATGCGCCCCGACAGAAGTTATACGCCGGTTGAGGCAAAGGTGCTGGATGCGGCGCTTATATTGCATATGGAACACGGCGGAGGCAATAATTCGACTTTTACGACGCGTGTCGTGACCTCTTCGGGTTCGGATACGTATTCGACGATAGCGGCTGCAATGTCATCGCTTAAAGGTCCGCGGCATGGCGGTGCCAATATCAAAGTAATGGAAATGATGGAAAATATTCGCGAAAATATAAAAGATTTTAACGATAAAGAGGAAATAGAGGCTTATTTGAGCAAAATACTTGAAAAACAGGCTTTTGACAAAAAAGGCCTCATCTACGGTATCGGACACGCCGTTTATTCGCTTTCCGACCCGCGCGAGCGTGTGTTCAAAGAGTATGTTGTAAGGCTTGCCGAGGCGAAGGGCAGGCAGGAAGACCTGAAACTTTATGAAAATATAGAGGAGATAGCGCCCGTGCTCATCTGCAAAAAACGCAAAATATACAAGGGCGTAAGCCCGAATGTGGATTTTTACAGCGGTTTTGTGTATGATATGCTTGGTATACCTATCGAGTTGTATACGGCAATATTTGCAATAGCAAGAATAGTGGGCTGGTGTTCGCATCGTATAGAAGAACTTATTTGCATGGATAAGATAATCAGACCGTCTTATATGAGCGTTATGGAAGAACTGGAATAACGACCCAAAACGGAGGGCAGTAAAATGGAAGAACAAAGGAATGACGCATTCCGGATAAGGAAAAAAAAGAATAATTCGCTTGTTTTGCCTATAGTGGCGTTGGCGGTGCTTATCGTCTTATGCGTCGGAGCAACGGTGATGTTGATAAAACGCACAGATCCCGAAAAAATTGTCATAAATGCCATAAACGAGAATTATAGGGCGTTTATGAGCGAAAGCCGTGTTGCAAACGAGGTGTTCGGCGAGGACTTTTCCGATATGTTCTTTAGAGGAAAATACAGCGCAAACGGCACAGCGCAGATGGTGAGCAACAGTTTGTTTGATAAACTGAACGGGATGAGCGTTGATTTTGATATAAGCATGGACACGGAGAAAGAAGAGGCTCTTATCAATGTGAAAGGCGGCGTAGGCGGTGTGGGCATTATCGGCGGTCAAGTGTACAGCAATGCCGATATGACGACTTTTTATGTACCCGAAATTTTTAAGGAAAGTTTCGGTATAGAAAACAAAAACATTGTGTCACAGCTCTCAAAGCTGCCCGTTATCGGCGCTAAATTCAAGGTATTGCCCGATTTTGACTTTAATATTTTTCTCTTGCAGGAAACGGCGGACAATGCCTATGCTCTTAAAGACGAGATAAAGGGTATATTAGGCTCGGTAAAAGACGGGCTGCTGTCAAAATTAAAGTATGAAAAAGGCGGAAATGTGAAAGCGCCCGACGGTAACGAATATCAAAGCTACAATATGATAATTGCAGGCAAAGATGCTGTGGACACAGCCGCAGATATTGCGGGAAAGCTGAACGAGTCGGCTGTTTTTGGCGCGTTTACGGATAAATTCATTGACTCGGCGTTTTCTTTTGTGAACGGCGACAAAGAGCAATTTAAGAGCAAATTCAAAGAGGGTCTTGCGGGAAGCGAAGAATTTCTGCGCGGAGTAGATACGGATAATATCGTTATCGCTGTAACGCCCGTTGAGAAGGGCATAATTTTCGGTATTGACCAAAATGTGGGCGATATGTATATCAAGTTGGACGGGGACTATGACCAAACGAGCGGAACGCTGAAATTTGCGCTGATATTAAAGGGCGAAGAAGGCGAGCTGGAATTGAATTACAGTGATAAATGCGCGGCTGCAAACGGTGTGACCGAGGAAAGCCGCTTGCTTGAGGTAAAAACGGGCGAGAGCGACGTGAATGTGTCGGTCGATGCAAAATACAACAAGGCGGACGGGTCTTTAACGGCGACGACAGTCATGAGCGACGGAAAAGACGGTTTTTCCGCTTCTCTTGAAGGAAAGACCGAAAAAACGGACGGCAGAGTAAAAGTAACAGCCGATAAGATGACCGTCGGCAACGGCATTTGCGAAGCCGAAATGAAAGGCGAGCTGAGCATAGGCGAACTGACGGGTGAGATATTGCCGACAGGCGCATCGGAAACCGTGCAGATAAAGGACATTGACTTTGCAAAGGCTTTGGAGCTGGCGGGTGAATTGTCCGCCAAAAAGGACAGTATCAAAAAGATAATCGAAATGCTGAGATAGGAAAAAATGCAATGGACGCACCGCTTTACAATAGGATAAGGGCATTGACGGGCAATTATCCGATGCATATGCCGGGACACAAACGCCGCGCGGATATTTTGCCGTGCGGCTTGCTTGAAATGGATATTACGGAGATAGAGGGCAGTGATAATCTGCATTCGCCGCACGGAGTGATAGCGGATGCCGAGAAAAAGTTTGCCGAGCTTTACGGCGCGGACAGGAGTTTTTTTTGTGTAAACGGCGGTACAAGCGGTATTTTGGCGGCAATAATAGGCTGCTGTACGGAAAAAGATACTGTGCTCTGTGTGAGGAATGCGCATAAAAGCCTGCAAAATGCGCTTATATTGAGCGGTTCGGGCGCAAGGTACATAAGCACGCGTCAAAGCGGGTACGGTTATGCTTTGCCTGCCGAGGCTGAGCCGATAGAAAGGGCTTTGGGTGAAAACGAGGACATAATGGCTGTGTTTATTGTCAGCCCGACATACGAGGGTTTTTGCGCGGATATACGAAAAATTGCCGAAGTTGCGCATAAGTACGGGAAAATACTTATAGTTGACGAAACGCACGGCGCGCATTTTCCGTTTGGGGAGGAATTTCCCGAAAGCGCATCGGCGCAGGGGGCGGATATTGCAATAACAAGCTGGCACAAGACAATGCCCGTGCCGAATCAATGCGCGGTGTTGAATATCGGGGGCGGGAGAGTTGATGTCGGGCGTGTGGAAGAGGCTTTTTCGATGGTGACGACAACAAGCCCGTCTTATATTTTTATGGGGCTTATGGATCATATGAGGGCTTATTATAGTGAAAAACCGGAAATTTTCAAGGGATATGCCCGAAAAATGCTTCAAATAAGGGAAAAGTTGAGCGGGCTTAAAAATATCCGACTTGCGGAGGAAAATTTTGGAGCCGATATATCCAAACTGACATTTATTTCATCCGAAAAAAATATAAAGAGGACAGCCGAGGCATTGAAAAGCGAGTACGGTTTTGAGTTGGAGATGGTGGCGGAAAGGCATATTGTCGCAATGACTTCCGTAGCGGACGAGTTGAGTAAGTTAGAGGAGTTTGCGGCTGCCGTTATCGAGCTTGACGGGGTGTCGAAGGTCGCCGAAAAACCGTTGTCGGCGGAGTATGTTTATGATGTTTCGGAAAGGGTAGTGCAGAGAAAATTATTTTATGCCGAGAAGGAATTTATAGGATATAAGGGAAGCGAGGGGCGGACAGCGGCGGTGTCGGTGACGCCTTTTCCGCCCGATATACCGCTTATAATGGCAGGTGAAAAGCTGACGGGGGAACGGATAAGAGAGCTGAAAAAGCTGCTTGACAGCGGCGTTGATGTGTTGGGAACCGACAGCGGAAAGATATGTGTTATAAAGGAATAGGGGGCATTGAGGCGCTGTTTTATGCCCCTTTTTAAAAAGACTTTGGTAAAGACCGTCGGTTATGAGTACGCAGTACAATATCCTTGACTAAGGGGTGTTGATATGGATGATAAGAGTGGTATTTGCGCGGAATGCGGAAGTGAATTTTTAATATCAAGCTCACGTATGCGTGAATTATGCCCGGAATGCGCTCACCGTTTATACGGATATGAGAATTGCAAACATATTTTCAAAGACGGAAAATGTATTTTATGTCTTTGGGACGGCAGCGAAAGCAAATACGGCAGATTTTCGAAATGATAAGGCGGTATAATTTATGAAACCACGACTTGAATATTGCGGTAATTATTTGGAGATAAATGATTTTCACCACAATATCGATGATGAGAAAAACGGAGATCCTTATAACTGCTCGTTTGATATTAAAGTGAAATCGGGGCTGTTCTTCGGTGTTGCCGACGGCTGCGAATGCGATCATAAGGAATTGAAGAAATTTATTGAAATGCTTGAAGATATGATATTATTCAAGATAAAAGAAATAAATTTTGTCGAAATATGCTATGGCAACAGAATAAAATTCAACTGCGACAAGACAGGGCATATCACCGTGTCGGGTGAGTTAAAAGACAGCGAAGGCAGCCACTTTTTAAAGTTTGAATTTAAGACAGACCAGACGGTTTTTCCGGATTTTATAAAAGAGCTGAAAATGTTGTGACCGACAGAACGATTCCCGAAAAATTACAAGCAAAATTCAAAGGCTGTCACAAACATTTTTGTTTGCGGCAGCCTTTTATAACTATCATTTGTTTTTATTATATATTGTATCATACAACAGCGGCACCATTATCAGATTTGTGACCATGGCTACGGAAAGCCCGGCTATCATCAATGACGCCATAGGCACAAACATTGCGTCGCCGAAAAGCGCAAGCGGTGTAAGCCCCAACACGGTGGTCATAGTACTCATAAGTATCGGTCTGAATCTCTGTCCGCCTGCGGTTATGCAGGCATCTCTGACGGTCATGCCCGACCCGACTTCGTTGTCGATATAGTCCACAAGCACTATCGCATTTGCAAGCACACATCCCAACAGGCTTATTGAGCCGACCATTGCAAAAAATGTAAGTTTCTGTCCCGTGAGGTAGAGGAAGGCAATACCTGCCGCTGCGCCGAACGGTATTGAGATAGGCACAAGCAGCGCTTTTTTGATAGAGCTGAATTGTATGAGCAAAATTACCATTATCACAAACAGCGATGCAATGCCTGCGCGTATTATATCCCCCGCAAGCTCCATAAAATCTTTTCTTGCGCCCGTTTGTTCAATGGTTATGCCTTCGGGTATATCGGCATCTTTCAGCCTGCGTTCAAGCTCGTTTTGCATGGTGAAATAGCTGTAAGCGCTTGCATTGTAACAGCCGACCGTTCGTCCGCGCCGCCCGTCTATATGCGTTATCTTAGCCACTTTATCCCTTGCCGATATATCGGCGAATTGCCTTAACGGGTGCTTTACGCCCGTTGTCGACGCTTTTACTTTAAATTCTTTCAATTGAGTTTCGCTGCCGATGTCGCTGTCAAGCACTATGGGGTATTCGTTTCCGCCGTTTCGGAAATAAGATACAGTTCTTCCCATAAGAGCAAGCGACAATTCGTTCTGAGCTTCCGCCTTGAACATACCTATCGTGTTTATCTTCAAGTCGTTTATGTCGGCAAAATAATCATATGTAGACATCTGACCGTAATTTTTTATGCCCTTTGTGCCGTCCATATCGCTTAGAATATCTGTTATTATACCCTCGGTCTTGTTCAGGTCTTCAAGGTCGTTGCCTTTTATTGTTACTTCAACCGGTTTTGTGGTCAGCTTGAATATATCTATTTCGTCTACAAGTATCATACCGCCGCTGACGCGCTTGTTCAGCTCGGCTTGCAAAAAGTCGACCATTTCATGGGTATATTTGTATCTGTCGCTGTGTTCAAGGTCTATCTTGACATATATATCCCCGACTTCCTCCGAGCTTGCCTTTGGCTGTATAGCATAATCATAACGCGGTATACCTCCGCCTATGCAGCTCAGATAATACATTGTTTCGGGCTGTTCGTCAAGTATTTTTTGTATATCGTCAACTATTTTACGCGTTTTGTCCATATCGTTTTCATCGCTGTTTATTTCAATTGTAACAACGTCTTTGAACGCCTTCGGCTTGACCTGAAAATCTATCCTGAAAAGTGTGCTTGCGCAAAGCACTATGAAAATTATGCCGAAAAGTATCGTCAATATCCTGAATTTAAAAGCAAAGGCGAATATGCGGTTGTAAATTCTGACCGCAAGGCTGTCTTTACGCTTTTTATCGGGAGTTTTTCTTAGGAAGAAAAGACTCATCAGCGGCGTTACAAATATTGATACAAGAAAACTTGCAATAAGCGACATCACCACAACGCAGGGGAACGAAAAACAAAGCTGGTGATAAGCGCCCGGCAGTGTGAAAAGCGAGGCAAAGCCTGCTATCGTTGTCAGCATGGACACAAAAACGGGTACAATAACGCTTTCGGTACCTTGTATAACGGCATCAAGGCGTTCCATCCCCTTATCAAGGTTTTTCTGTATGGCATCGCTGACAACTATCGCATTGTCAACAAGCATACCAAGCACCACTATAAGACCGCAGAGAGATACAAACTCAACATCTATGCCGAAAACGTACATACCTATAAAATTGATGAATATTGCAAGCGGTATCGCAAAACTGACAACAAACGCATTGCGGAAATTCATACCGACCATTATTACAAGAATGACCAGCACAATGGATTCTATCAGATTGACAACAAAATCATTGACCGATTTTTCCACATCGTCGGATTGCAGGGCAATGGCGTTTATGCCTATGTGAGAAGGCAAGGTGCTGCGGTATTCCTCAACAACACGGTCTACTTTTTTGCCCTCTTCAACGGTATTCAGCCCTGCATCGAAGTATACGCCTATAACGGTGGCGTCGTTGTTGTCATATATAAAATAACGCTCGTCATCGGGTATTTCCATGCGTATATCGGCTATATCGCCAAGCGTGGTCACAACGCCGTCGTCGGTTATGTTTATAACAAGGTCTTTGATGTCGTCAAGGTCCGAAAAACGGCAGTCGGTGGTAACATCTATCTCGTTTTCGCCTATTTCTATACTGCCCGTGGGTACCGAGCTGTTCTGATTTTCTATAATGGCGGCTATTTCTGCCATGGACAGGGGCTGTTCGTTCAATTTTGCGCTGTCAACTGTTATTCGTACTTCGGATCTGACATCGCCGAATATGCGTACCTTGCGTACACCGTCGGTTTCTCTCAAAAGGTCGGCTATCTCTGCGCTGCGCTGCGAAAGCTCGTCACGGCTGATGCCCTCGCCCGTCATTGCGTACATGGATTCGCATATTTCCATTATATCGTCGTCGACGGTGATGCTTGAAACTTTTTGCAGCAATTCCGGGTCGTCAAGTTTTTGGCGTAATTCGTCAAAAGAGGCGTCCACTTCTTCTTGACTGAGTTCCATATCCAACACCACGGTCACGGCAAAACCGTTGTCGATCATTGTTGTTTCACATTTGTCAAAACCGTCGGTTTCCATTATGATGTGTTCGACCTGTTTTGCAACGGTCTGTTCAATATCCTTTGCGCTAAGACCCGGGCAGACAACGGTGACCTGCCCTGCGGGTACGACAACTTTCGGGAAATGCTGTTTAGGCACGACAATATAGCTGATAATGCCGCCTATCGCACAAAGTATCATCATTATGATTATCAGCGTCCTGCGTTTTAAAATGCCGCCGACAAAGCTTTTGTCATTTTTCATCGGTCATTACCTCGCTTTGCTCGGCAGCGACGATCACTGCGTCATTTTCTCTCAGACCCTTTATACCGTCCGTAACGACTTTTATATTGGGGTCGTCTGTATCTATACGGATATAACCTTCGTCGGTTTCGCCCGTAACTACCTGTTTGCGTTCGACACGGTTTTCCGAATTGACTATGTACACATAGTCAACGCCTTCCAAATCGAATACCGAGCCGATAGGCACATAAAGTCCGCTTTTGCTGCCTGTCAGCAGCATTACATCAACGGTCTCGCCCATGGTGACCGCCGATGAGTCAACATCAATCTCAACGGTGTATGTGCGTGTGCTTTCGTCGGGATATTGCGAAATCATCGAAACAACACCGTCTATACTGCCGTTTATAACAGCTTTTTGCCCCAAACTTATTTTGGGATACTCGCTGTCGGGTACACCGACCGAAACAACGCTGTTTGTGCTTTTTGCGACCACAACGGGATAACCTGCGCTTGTGACCTCGCCTTCTTTAAAAGGCAGCTCCATAACATAACCGTCGTTTTCAGCCACAAGAACGGCATCGTTGATGTTTTTTTGAGTAACGCTTTCGTTTATTTGCGCGCTGCTTATCTGCGACTGTAAGCTTCTGACATCTTCTTCTTTATTTTTTTTGAGATTTTCGAGTGTGTCGACAGCCGTTTCGCGCTTGTCGTAAAGCGACTGCAATTCGGCTCTTTTGCCCTTTAATTCGGCTTCGGTGCCTTGGTAGCTTGCTTTTGCGCTTTCAAGGCTTGCCTGCTGAGATACGAGCGACGCCTCAAGCGCCTCCATATCTTTATCGGTAACAAGACCTTTACTGTGAAGTATCCTTGTTGATTCGACCTTTGAAACAAGCGTGTCAAGAGCGTTCTGCGCGGCGTCTATATTCTGCTGCGCGGCATCGAGCGCCCGTTCCATTGCTTCTATACCGGTCTTGGCGGCGTCTATCGAGGTATCGAGCGTCTGTATGCCTATTTCTGCGCTTTTGATATTTGTATCATAGGTATCTATGGTCTTTTCAAGACCTGCTTGAGCCTGTTCGGTGGTATTTGCGCCGACCCCTGCCGAATATTGCAAAGTCGTGGTGTCAAGGCTTGCCAGAACATCGCCTTTTTTGAATTTGTCGCCCTTGCTTACATTTATTTTTGCTATCTTGCCTGCCATTAAAAACGAGTAATTCTTGGTTTCCTTGGCTTTGACAAAACCTATGTAATTAAGACCGTCCGCAACGTTCCGTACTTCGGGCGGCTGCGCGGAAACGTGTTTCGGACCCGATTTTTCTACTTCGGCGACCTCTCCGCAGCCAACGCATGAAAGCATAAGCGCAAGAGCGATAGAAATACATTTTGCTATATTTTTATTCTTCATATATATCCTCCCATTCTGCAATATTTTCAATGGAAAAGTCAATATCTGTACCGATGACCTTTATTTGTTATAATTATTTTATGCCTGTTAAATGCTTAATGCAATGGGCAAAAATTCACTTTGTGCAGCTTATGGGACACGGTGAGTAAAAATGTATATTAAATGTATATTATTTGATATAAAAAACAGACCCGAAAGTTTGAAAACTTTAGGGTCTCAGATTGTCAAAAAACTTAGTTTATACAACTAACTTAAAGCGTCGCAGACCGAAATCCGCAGGACGAGCTTTGCCCGTCCGAGGAAAACAGCGAGTTTCAAGGCTCGTCAGAGCCGCCGGAATGAGCTGTTTATACTGCTGTTTAATCTCGAAAAAGTCCTATTAGGACTTTTTCGACACTCAGAGACCCGAAAGTTTGAGAACTCTCGGGTCTGTTAAAAGTTTAGGGTATCACCTATACAAAATTTCTTCTCTTTTAGGTCCGTTGCTTACCATTGAGATGTGAACGCCTATTTCCTTTTCGATAAAATCAACATAAGCCTTGGCTTCGGCGGGCAGCTTGTCATAACTGTCAATGCCGCGTATATCACAGTTCCAGCCCTTTAACTCTGTACAAACGGGCTTTGCTTTATAAAGGTCGGAAGTTGTGAGAAAATCGGTATATACGGTGCCGTCAAGTTCGTAACCCGTACAAACTTTTATCGTTTCAAGATAACTTAAAACGTCAAGACAGGTCATACATACCTCGGTAGCGCCCTGTAAAGCGCAGCCGTAACGCGTTGCTACCGTGTCAAAATAACCGACTCTTCGCGGACGACCCGTCTTTGCGCCGTATTCACCCTTGTCGCCGCCTCTGCGCCGCAGCTCCTCGGCCTCTTCTTCATCGGTTATCTCGCTTACGAACGGACCTTCCCCGACAGCCGATGAATAAGCCTTTGTTACCGCTATAATGTCCTTTATCTCATACGGCGGTATGCCTGCGCCTACCGCTGCATATCCTGCCAGTGTTGAAGACGAGGTAACATAGGGATAAATGCCGTGGTCGGTGTCTTTAAGCGTGCCGAGCTGACCTTCAAGCAGTATGTTTTTGCCCTCTTTTACAGCATCTCTCAACAGCTTTGAGGTATCCGTCACATACGGTCTTATAAATTCGGCATAGTCATTCAAAGTTTCAAACACTTCAAGATAGTCTATTTCGGGCTTGTGATAGAGATATTTAAACTGGATATTGATTTTTTCGTACATAGCTTTAAGTTTGTCTTTGAGCTGAGCCCTGTCATAAAGCTCACGTACCTGAATACCCGTTTTTGCGTACTTATCCGAATAGAACGGCGCTATACCGCTTTTTGTCGAGCCGAATTTACGGTCGGCAAGACGTTCCTCCTCATAGGTATCGAGAAGTATATGATGCTGTAAAAGCAGCTGAGCGCGGTTGCTTATGGCAAGATTGAATTTAACGCCTGCCGCATTGACCTCGGACATCTCGTTTTTAAGGGCGTTTACGTCAAATGCCACGCCGTTGCCGATAACATTTATTATATGGCTGTGAAAAATACCGCTCGGCAGCAGATGCAGCGCAAAACGTCCGTACTGATTTATTATGGTGTGTCCCGCATTTGCGCCGCCTTGAAAACGTACGACTATATCCGCGCTGTCGGCGCACATATCGGTTATTTTGCCTTTGCCCTCGTCGCCCCAGTTGGCGCCTACGATTGCTTTTACCATTTTTTATCAACTCCTTATAGGGTCTGTATTATTTTTTACACATTCAGCTCGGTATGCCCGATCAGCTCGTCCTTGTTGGCGTTTATAACAGGCATTACGCAGCCTGTGATATATTCTTCGGTCTGCTGCGGCGCTCTGCCGACAAAATTTTTCGGGTCAAGTATCTTTTTAAGGTCTTCTTCTTTCATATTGAATATGGGGTCGGCTGCTATTCTTTGTATCAGGTCGTTTTCGCCGCCGTTTACCTTAACATTCTTTGCCGCCTCCATTGAATGTACGCGTATAGCCTCGTGCAGGTCTTGTCTGTCGCCGCCGTTTTTCACACCGTCCATTATGATTATTTCGGTCGCCATAAACGGCAGCTCTGCCATAAGATGCTTTTCTATAACTTTGGGGTATACCACAAGCCCCTCGGCAACATTGTTATATATGCCCAATATCGCATCGCAGGCAAGGAATGCTTCGGGTATGGATATGCGTTTGTTTGCGCTGTCGTCAAGCGTGCGTTCAAACCACTGTCCCGCTGTTGTGAATGCGGGGTTGAGAGCGTCGACCATGATATAGCGCGCAAGACCCGCTATACGCTCGCTGCGCATGGGATTACGCTTGTAAGCCATTGCCGACGAACCTATCTGATTTTTTTCAAACGGTTCTTCCATTTCTTTAAGATGCTGCAAAAGGCGCATATCGTTTGAAAATTTGGCGCAGCTCTGAGCGATACCGCTCAGCACATTTGCATACATCGAGTCGAGTTTTCGTGTATAAGTCTGTCCGCTTACGGCAAAAACGCCGCTGTAACCCGTTTTTTCGGCTATCATTTCATCAAGCCTGCGGACTTTTTCGCCGTCGCCTGCGAAAAGCTCCATAAAACTGCCCTGAGTACCCGTTGTACCCTTGGAACCGAGTAGTTTTGTCTGCGAAATCAGGTGGTCGACTTGTTCCAGATCCATCATAAGATCCTGTATCCAAAGGCAGGCGCGTTTGCCGACCGTCGTTGTCTGAGCCGCCTGAAAATGCGTGAAACCGAGTGTCGGCATATCCTTGTATTCCATGGCGAATTTAGCCAACTTGTCTATTACGGATATTATTTTTTTGCGTATTATCCCCATAGCTTCAAGCATAAGTATTATATCGGTGTTGTCGCCGACATAGCAGCTTGTTGCGCCAAGGTGTATTATGGGCTTTGCCTTGGGGCATTGCTCGCCATAGGCATAAACATGCGCCATAACGTCGTGACGCACCAGTTTTTCACGTTCTGCCGCAACTTCGTAATTGATGTCGTCGGCATGGGCTTTAAGCTCTTCTATCTGTTCGTCCGTTATATCCAGCCCAAGTTCTTTTTCGGCTTCCGCAAGCGTTATCCAGAGTTTTCGCCATGTTCTGAATTTTTTGTCGGGTGAGAACACGGCTTTCATTTCTTCGCTTGCATAGCGTGAATTGAGCGGAGTTTCATAAATATTTTTCATGATAATATCCTTTCCTGAGCGTATTTTAAAGCAGATGACTGACGTCTATAGGATAATTGCCCGTAAAACAGCCGTCGCAGAATGAACAGGTGCTGTTCGGGGCTATCTTATGCAGGTTTTCAAGGCTCAGATATTCGAGCGAATCCGCATTTATATAGTCGGCAGTTTCTTTTACGCTTAATTTGTTTGCTATGAGCTGATCGCGCGACGGTACGTCCGTGCCGAAAAAGCAGGGCCAAGTGAATGCGGGCGAGCTTATGCGCACATGAACTTCTTTTGCGCCTGCATCGCGCAGCATTTTAACTATCCTGCCGCTCGTAGTGCCGCGGACGATGCTGTCGTCCACCATAATGACACGTTTTCCGCGCACAACGTTCTTTAATACGTTAAGTTTCATTTTCACGGCTGTTTCGCGTGAATCCTGTGTGGGTTTGATAAATGTGCGGGCGATATATTTGTTTTTTATAAAGCCCGTGTCCTGCGGTATACCGCTGTATTCGGAATAACCCTGCGCAGCCGAAAGCCCGCTGTCGGGTACGCCTATGACTATATCGGCGTCGACGGGCGCTTGTTCCGCAAGGAAAGCCCCCGCACGTTTGCGGCATTCGTGTACGACTTCGTTTTCGATGATGCTGTCGGGGCGCGCAAAATAAATATGTTCAAATATGCAAAGAGATGACTTTCCGCCGCAAAGCTCCGTATCGCTGCGCATTTCCCCGTCCTCAAGGGTGATTATCTCACCGGGGCGTATATCACGCACAAATTCGGCGTCTATGGCGTCAAAGGCGCAAGTTTCGCTTGCAAATATCACCGCATTGTCGCGTTTGCCGAGAGAAAGCGGTCTGAAACCCCAAGGGTCGCGCGCGGCTATGAGCTTGTTCGGACTCATCACCAACAGAGAGAAAGCGCCTTTCAGCCTTTTCATTGCGCGTTTTACCGCCTCTTCTATGGAAGTTGAAGTTATTCGCTCCCTTGCTATAAGGTACGCTATCACCTCGGTGTCCGATGTGGTCTGGAAGATAGCGCCGTTATGTTCCAGCTCGTGTTTTATTTCGGCAGTGTTTGTGATATTGCCGTTGTGGCTTATCGCAAGCGTGCCTTTTATGTAACGCAGCACAAGCGGCTGCACGTTTTCGCGCGTTTTGCCGCCCGCAGTCGAATAGCGCACATGACCTATCGCCATTCTGCCTTTCAGCTTGGAGAGGATCTCCTCGTTAAATACCTCGTTAACAAGCCCCTGGTCTTTGTATTGGTAAATTTCGCGGTCGCGGTTTACCGCAATGCCGCAGCCTTCCTGCCCCCTGTGCTGTAAAGCGACAAGCGCATAATAGGTCGTGCCGGCAGGATTGCCTTCTGGATCGTAAATGCCGAAAACACCGCATTCTTCGTGAAGTTCAGCCATAAGATACCTCCGTGAAAAAAATATATACCGTCAAATATCATTTATAACAGTCTTTGAGCCTTGCCCATACCTCGTGGTATACCTCGGCAAACTCACCGAGATCGCGGCGGAACCTGTCTTTATCGAGCTTTTTGTTGGTTTCCGCATCCCACAGGCGGCAGGTGTCGGGGCTTATCTCATCGGCAAGAACTATCTCTCCGTCCGATGTTTTGCCGACTTCTATTTTAAAATCGACCAGCTTTATGCCGACTTTTGCAAATATTTCTTTAAGAGCGTCGTTAACGGCATAAGCAATATCCGCGATGGCTTTCAGGTCATCTTTTGAAACTATGCCCAAAGCGAGCGCATGCGAATCGTTGATGAGCGGATCGCCAAGCTCGTCGTTTTTATAGCTGTATTCAAGCGTCGGTTCGGCAAAGGGCGTACCCTCCTCAACGCCGTAACGCTTTGAAAAGCTGCCTGCCGCAATGTTCCTGACAATGACTTCAAGAGGGATTATATCGACCTTTTTGACAAGCGTTTCACGCTTTGACAGCTCTTCGACCATATGTGTGCGTATACCGCGCTTTTCAAGCAGGCGGAAGATAAAGTTTGCCATCTGGTTGTTTATTTCGCCCTTGCCCTCGAACGAACCTTTTTTAATGCCGTTGAAAGCGGTTGCGTCGTCTTTGTATTCAAAGATACAAAGATCGGGGTCTTCGGTCGAATAGACCTTTTTTGCCTTGCCCTCGTAAAGTAGTTCTTTTTTTGTCATAAAACAGTACCTCGCTTTGTTTTGATTTTTTTGCAATACAATAAAAATTCAATATATATAATATAATATCAAATTTTGGTGAAATAAGCAATTGTTTTTTTAATGTTTTGTAATTTTCTTTTCGGGGTAAGTTGTATAATCAAATAGGACCGAAATACTTAATGTATGTGGCAGGGCTTTATGAAAAATGTCATAAAAAGCAAATATCGCGGCGTATACTTCAGTTGAATACGGTTTTGTATTGTTGTATAATATTATCGATACGTTATTGGTCATAAGCCATGTACAGATCTTCCCTGTGGAAATACCATGCCATAGGGCGTATAAATAACATTTCTTATCAAACTATAAAAAGGAGGATATTTTATGCAAAATCCCGCAAATGTAATTAAAGTAGTTTCAATAATAATTATGGTATTTGCCATATTAGGCATTCTTGCAAGCGGTGCTATGCTGCTTGGAGGCGGTTATCTGGCAAATAACGCAGGAGAAATAACAAATAACGGTCAGATGGAAATTGACGAAGAAATGCAGGCAAATCTGGATCAGCTCAGTGATGTGGCGGATGTAGACCTTTCAAATGCAACATCGGAAGATGTGGCTGCAGGTGTAGGTGCATTTACTGTGATGCTTGGTGTATATGCTCTTGTAACAAGCATCTACAAGCTGATATATTCTGTAGTGGGTCTTAATGCGGCAAAAGGTAAGTTTATCAAGGCAGCTTGTTTCCTGGGTACATTTGACCTTATCCTGTCTGCTATAAATTGTGTTTCAAATATAACTTCCGGCAGTTTAGCCGGTATCATAAGCGGAGCTGTAGGATTTGTACTTCCCATGCTTTATGTTATGGCAGCTTACTCACTAAAAAAAGAAACACAGCAATAATCTTATATAAACTTACAAGAAATGTTATATTTTAAAAAGGTCTGTCATTGTGTGGCAGGCTTTTTACGTTGTTGAGATACAATAGATAGGTAACATTAAAAAACAATGCGTTGTTTATAAACTTTCTCCAAAAAAAAGCCTCATTAATTGTTAATTTTATGTTAATTTCCTATTTGATTTTTTTGAATAATGTGGTATACTATTCAATTATATGTATAACCGACAGTCGGGTCTGCTGCACGAAGGGAGCGGATATTGTCGGTACAGTGTATCTAAGGAGTTGTTTTTATGGGTGAAAAGAAATGCCCCGTCGGCGGTAAGGGCATAGGCGGACAAGCCGTTATAGAGGGCGTTATGATGCGTGGGAAAGGTCTGTACGCCATGGCGGTGCGTTCTATGGACAGCGGTGAGATAAAAGTCGAAAAGACCTTTTTCAAAAAGGAAAGAGGCGCTTTGCTGAAACTGCCGCTCATAAGGGGCTGTGTCGCCTTTGTGGACAGCCTTGTCACGGGCATAAAGATAATAGGCCGTTCAGCCGAAATGGCAGGCATGGAAGATATAGAGTATGACCGTGACAGCAAGTTTGAACGCTGGCTCGAAGATAAAGTCGGCGATAAGCTGACGGGTATAGTTATAGGCATAAGCGTTGTTCTTTCGCTTATATTTTCGATAGGCTTGTTTATGGTGCTACCGACGATAATAGGCGGCTGGGTCAACGGCTTTTTCGGCAGTAATGCCCATGTCCGCGCGGTCATAGAAGGTCTTGTAAGAATAGCTATATTTTTATCGTATATACTGCTTATATCGCAGATGAAGGATATAAAGCGCGTTTTTATGTACCACGGGGCAGAACACAAGACCATAAACTGTTTTGAGAACTATGCGGAATTGACGGTCGAAAACGTCAAAAAGCATTCAAGGCTGCATAAACGCTGCGGAACAAGTTTTCTTGTGCTGGTCATGCTTGTAAGTATGTTCGTGTTCTTCTTTGTAAATACAAATACGCTCTGGCTCAGGGTGGTTTCGCGCATATTGCTCGTTCCGGTTATAGCAGGCATATCTTACGAACTGATAAAATGGGCGGGCAGCCACGACAATCCGCTTGTACGCATAGTCAGCGCTCCGGGGCTTGCTTTGCAGCATATAACCACGCAGGAACCCGACGACGATATGATAGAGTGCGCCATAGCCTCGCTCAAAGCGGTGCTTGAAGAAGAACCCGATGAGGATTATGAGGAAAATAAGGAATAAATGTATCTTATAAAAGATGTGCTGAAAAGCGCAAAAGACAGATTAAGGGCATCGGGCGACGAAACATGGAGCCTTGATGCGGAATTGCTTGTATGCGCGGCTCTCGGCGTTGAGAGGATAAGGCTTGTTACGCACGATACGGACGAGATAGGCGCGGAGGCTGCAAAAAAAGCGGAAGCGTTTGTTGAAAGACGGCTTGGGCATGAGCCTGTGCAATATATCCTTGGGCATTGTGAGTTTATGGGTTTGAAATATCTTGTAAACAAAAATGTGCTGATACCCCGCCCCGATACGGAAGTGCTTGTTGAAGAAGTGCTGAAATACCGCCCCAAAAACGTTCTCGACATCGGCACGGGTTCGGGCGCGATAGCTGTTGCCCTGGCAAAATACGGCGCAGAAAGCGTTACAGCCGCCGATATTTCCGAAAAGGCGCTTGAAACGGCGAAAATAAATGCAGAACTCAACGGTGTTGAGATAAATTTTGTAAAGAGTGACTTGTTTGACAACATCTGCGGAAAATTCGATGCGATAGTGTCAAATCCGCCTTATATAAAAAGCGGCGAAATAGCGGGGCTTGAAAGCAATGTCAGAGATCACGAACCTCATCTTGCGCTTGACGGCGGCATTGACGGGCTGAGATTTTACAGACGCATAACAGAACGAGCGCCGGATTTTCTCTGCGAAAATGCGCTGCTCGCCTTTGAGATAGGCTATGACCAAGGCGAAGAGGTGAGCGGGCTGATGCTGCGCTCGGGCTTTGCCGATGTAAAGATAATAAAAGACCTTGCGGGGCTTGACAGAACAGTCACGGGCATATGGCAGAAAACAGAAGTACGCGGATAGTTGTTATGTAGAATACCGAGGTGAGATCATGTTTTCGGGAATGGAAGAACTTGAAAAAAAATTTGCCGATATATCCGAAAGGATAAGCGATCCCGATATTATCGCAGATACCGATAAATGGCGTTCTCTCATGAAAGAACACGGTGAGATCGCGCCGATAATAGAAAAATATAACGAATACAAGGCTGCTGTACGGGCGTCGGAGGAGGCTAAGCTGCTTTTGGAGGAAAACGACGAAGAATTGCGTATACTTGCAAAAGAAGAGCTTGCGCACAGCAACGCCGAAACGGAAAGGCTGGCGACGGAGCTTAAGCTGCTGCTTGTGCCGAAAGATCCGAACGATGACAAGAACGTCATTATGGAGATAAGGGGCGGCGCAGGCGGCGACGAGGCAAATATATTTGCGGGCGACCTTTTCAGAATGTATTCCAGATATGCCGAAAGCAAGCACTGGAAGACCGAAATAGTGTCCGCCAACGAGAGCGATGCGGGCGGTTACCGCGAAATTTCGTTCATGGTGATAGGGAAGGGCGCGTATTCGCGGCTGAAATACGAAAGCGGCGTACACCGTGTGCAGCGTGTGCCGACGACCGAATCGGGCGGAAGGATACATACTTCCACCGTGACCGTGGCGGTGCTGCCCGAAGTCGAAGCCGTTGATGTAAAACTGGATATGAACGACTGCAAATTCGATGTTTTCCGTGCGTCGGGCAACGGCGGTCAGTGCGTCAATACCACGGATTCTGCGGTAAGGCTGACGCATATACCTACGGGTATAGTTATTTCCTGCCAGGACGAAAAAAGTCAGCTCAAAAACAAAGATAAGGCGCTTAAAGTGCTTATGAGCAAACTTTATGACCTGGAACAGCAAAAGCAGCATGACGAGATAGCATCCGAACGTAAAAGCCAGATAGGCAGGGGCAACCGCAACGAAAGGATACGCACTTATAATTTTCCGCAGGGCAGGCTGACAGACCATCGTGTCGGGCTGACGCTGTATCGGCTCGAAAGCATAGTAAACGGCGATCTTGACGAAGTGACCGACACGCTGATAACCGCCGACAGAGCCGAAAAACTGGCGAATTGATATACAGGCAACATGAAATGTACTGCATTTCTCAACATACAATACAAATTCAAAAGGAGGTTGAAAGTATGAAAATTGACAAGGCTACCTTTAAGGCACAGCTCATTGCCAATGTAAAAACTCTTTCACGAAAGACAATCGAAACGGCAACCAAAGAACAGCTCTACGAGGCACTCGTATTCACGATGCGCGACTATGTGACCGACAAATGGCTCAGAACTCACGATACATACGATAAAGAGGGCTGCAAGATCGTTAACTACCTTTCCATGGCAACGCTATACTCAACATGACTATGCTAGACGAGGTGAAAGACGTACTTGCCGATTTGGGCATAGACTACAATATGCTTGAAGAAGTTGAACGCGATCCCGGTCTTGGCAACGGCGGTCTTGGCAGACTTGCGGCTTGTTTTCTGGACAGCCTTTCAACGCTTGAGCTGCCTGCATACGGCTGCGGTATACGTTACCACTACGGTATTTTCGAGCAGAAAATTGAAAACGGCTATCAGATAGAGCGTCCCGACAACTGGCTTCAGGACGGCGATATGTGGGGTGTAAAACGTCCCGAATATGCCGTTGAGGTCAATTTCTGCGGTGATGTCCGTGCCGTAAAACAGGACGACGGTCAGTATAATTTCGTTCAGGAAAATACACAGTCGGTAATTGCCATACCTTACGATTACCCCGTTATCGGCTATAACAACAATACCGTAAATACTCTCAGACTTTGGGATGCAGAGGCAAAGAACAAATTTGACCTCAAGAGCTTCAACGAGGGTAATTACTCTAAAGCCGTAGAGGAAGAAAACATTGCCAAAAACCTTACCGAAGTATTGTACCCGGCAGACGAGCATTACGCAGGCAAGGAACTCAGACTCCGTCAGCAGTATTTCTTCGTTTCCGCAACGCTTCAGCGCGTTATACAAAAATTCAAGATAAAATACGGCAATGACTTCAAACTCATGCCCGAAAAATATGCATTCCAGCTCAACGATACACACCCGTCTATCGCCGTTGCCGAGCTTATGCGTTTGCTTATCGACGAAAACGATGTACCTTGGGACGATGCGTGGGAAATAACAAAGAAATGCTGCGCTTACACCAACCATACAATTATGAGCGAGGCGCTTGAAAAATGGCCTATCGAGCTGTTCAGCCGCCTGCTTCCGCGTATATATATGATAGTTGAGGAGATAAACAAGCGTTTCTGCAAGTTCCTTATAGACCGCTACGGCAACGATGCCGAAAAGATAAGAAAAATGGCTATAATAGCAGACGGTCAGATAAGAATGGCTTGGCTTGCGATAGTCGGCTCACATTCCGTAAACGGTGTTGCGGCTCTCCATACCGAGATACTTAAACATCAGGAACTGCGCGACTTTTACGAGATATTCCCCGAAAGGTTCAACAATAAGACAAACGGCATAACTCAGCGCCGCTGGCTCGGTCATGCCAACCCGAAACTTGCCGAGCTTATTACATCAAAGATAGGCGACGGCTGGTATACAAACCTTGAAGAACTCAAAAAACTTGAACCTTATGCGGAGGACGCAGAGTTCCGCAAGAAATTTATGGAGATCAAGCACGAGAACAAAGTCGGTCTTTCGGACTATTTCAAAGCTACAATGGGCATAGAAACAGACCCCGATTCTATCTTCGATATACAGGTCAAACGTCTGCATGAGTATAAAAGACAGCTGCTCAATATCCTGCACGTTCTCAGCCTTTACAATAAGTTAAAGGTAAATCCGGGTATGGATATTGCGCCCCGTACATTTATATTCGGCGCAAAGTCGGCTGCGGGCTATCGTCGTGCAAAACTTATAATCAAGCTGATAAACAGCGTTGCAAACCTTGTAAACAACGACCCGACGATAGAAGGCAAGATAAAAGTTATATTTGCGGAAAATTACCGTGTCAGCCTTGCGGAAAAACTTATACCGGCAGCAGATGTTTCCGAGCAAATATCCACAGCCAGCAAAGAGGCTTCCGGTACGGGCTGTATGAAATTCCAGCTTAACGGTGCCGTTACCATAGGTACAA
>CANRCU010000004.1 GCA_947629215.1 uncultured Clostridia bacterium | reverse complement strand
TACTTTTCACTATATAAAGATAAAGTTTAATTTGTTTTGTCAACCATAAAAATAAAAAAAGTGAGAAAAATGAATATCTCATTTCTCTCACTTTTTAGTATTAGGTATATAAATGAAAATTTTAGTATTGTAAATAATTCTTACACAATCATGATAGCGAGAATTTCGGATTCAATTTCTCCCGATTCATTACGATTATGCAAACCCTCATTGAAAGTAATGTATCTACCGAAAATGTTGCTGAAATCTTCGTCGATTTGATAATACCTATACTGATTGGAATAAATAGTACCATCAGAATTCTCCGGAGTGATCATTATCGAGTCGGGCTCACCATATTTTTTTATGACTTTTTCTATTTCATCACCAAGTTTTATGCCATCAACGGAAAGATTTGATTCTTTTTTGTAGTCATGACAAAATATACCTGAAATTATTGAATCCTTCAAATTGTTTTTATCCAGAATTAAAAACACATAACATTCAAATTCTGATTTATAATATAAATCTACAAGCTTTTTATCACCGTTTATTATTTCAGAAGGATCTGTTTCGATATCCACTGAAAAATCTTCTCCCAAATCTGCCACGGTAGTAGAATATAAGTTTATTTTATGTCCACTTATGTAGATATTATCAACTATCCTGTCATAATCAAAGCCTGTATATTCCACAGTTTCGTCGGGTGCAGTGCTTACTTTAATGACATAAACAAGTATTAAACTTATTACCGTTAATAGCACGGCTCTTATAAAAACACTTAAAATAAAAGAATTTTTTTCTCTCAATTTTATCCCTCCGTAAATTTTACATTATCTCTGTTATTCGGTTTTATTTTATCAGTTGTCTGAATCAAGCAGTTTCGACAATAACAGATAAATATATCGTTTACATGCTTAAACTCCTTAATATAGAGTAATTGTTGTGATGATCTCCACCTTACATTTTTATTTTCGGTAAATTGCGACCTTTTGAAATGTTAGTCAAGGATATTCGTACTACGTGTAAATATTTTTTCTTTATGATTTTATTCTTCAATAATAATATAATATGAAAAAATTTTTTTGTCAACAATTTACTGTAAATATTATTTTACTTGCCGCTTATTGACACAATTACAATACATATTGATAAAATTTTAATTTAACCGACAGGTAAAGACTATTTCTTTAGTGGTTCATTATATTTTTTTACTACAACTTCGTTGTCAACATATACTGCTTTTCTGTTAAATAATTCATAAGAAAATTCTACATAATGTATAGTCAAAAATTCAACTGAAATTATATTTTCAAAGCAGTAAAGCAATCTTATATTCAACTTGTTTTTAAGAAATCATGTGAAAATTTTTATCCCTATATCCATTTAAACATAAAAAGATAATTTTACTTATTTTTTTCAGAGCTTTTTCAAAAAAATTTCTCGCACTTTCTTTTCGCTTAACAATACTTACGAGAAAATGAACAAGTCAAAGATATTCATACTCCGCTTAAGCTACGTACTCATATTCGACGGCTTCTGACGAAACCTTTGTATTCGGTGGAAGTTTGTACTCCCACCGAATACAATAAATAAGATCCCACCGCCTAAGAGGCGGGGATCTTACTCAGTCGATAAAAAACAGAAACATTTTATTTTATACGATACCGTAAAGTATCATCGAATGTTCTGTCTTTATAACTTTGCAAGCACAGGCAAAGGCAGGCCGGTTTGAATTTTGGGACTGTTTTTTTATGAAAAAAACTCCAAAATAAAATCGACATACCTGTGCCGTCAAATTGTTAGGGCAACGTCCTAAGACCTGCTTGGTGAATACTTCCCCAAACCCCTGTTCGCAGCGAAATGCGAATATAATTTACTAAAAATTTTTTTCTTTATAGGTATACGATTTTATTTAAGAAGGTGGGTCTTGTACACCTTTTTGTGTGGTTAAATTGATAGCATAACCGATAGAGCCTTTCAGCGGAGTAGTATATGATAAAACAGTATCGGAAATCAATGTTTATAAGTTTGATGGGAAGTTGAAAATAGTGTAATATATATCCCCGGCTTAGCCGGGGAACATTTATTTGTTTGAATCTATGGAGAAAATAAAGAAAACTTTTACATCATCAATCCGTTCCCAGTGCTTTATATACAGCATCTTCTGCACTTTGATAGAATATCAGGTTAAAACAGCCCACAAGTTCTGCCGGAACGGAACCCAGAACGGCAGCAAATGTAATAGGCAGTAACACTTTTTTGGCACCGCTGTCAAGGCAGACTTGCAAAGCAGTGGCAAGTTCATCTACATTTATCAATGTTCCTGCTATACTTATCTCACCAAGTACAGCAAGGCTGCTTATTGTCGGCTTACCCGATGCAACAGATGCCGGAGCTATAAGGGTAGCAAGTTTATTTGTCATACCTATACCCTGAAGATCCTGATAATTAATGATATAGTCCTTTGTTGTTGTGCTTATAGCACCGCTGATGCGATTTGCATTTGCTTTCAAATAGCTAAAAGCAGTAGCTGTGGCTTCTTTGCATTTAGCGTCGTAACCAAGACCGGAACGCTCAAATTTTCCGCTTCCGTGCAGCACTTGTGATTCAAGACGAAAAACACCTATCATTCCCGATTTACCTTGGGAAACAGTATATATCTGTCCCGGATTACCGGTTCCTTCGGGAATAAGCTTTCCGCCGCTCTGTTCCGGTACGGAAACAAATTTTTCTTCCGGTGTTTCGCTGTCTATGTATGTTTACCGTTATCTTGTCAATAACAGTGTGACTGCCTTTTTGTCGGAGGAGTGATAAAATTTTCTGTGCTTCATCGGGTCTTACATAGTTATCCGCAAGAATATGTTTTACATTATCAACACCTTCTTCAATAACAGCAGGGTCGTCTGAACTGCAATATTGTCCAAGAAGAAACTCAAGCACATAAACAGGAACATTTGCGCCTTCTTTAATAGACTTTGTTAGGTCTTTACGCACAATTTTTCCGTCAAAAAAGGTTCGGAGTTTCTTATTGAGTTCACTCATTTCCGAAAATTGAAGTGTGTCTGTATTGTACATTATTGTCATCCTTTTTAAATTACTTGAAGAAACCGAAATCATCGGCAAAAGCAATATCCATTATAACCTCATGCCTGAATACTTCCATATCGTTCCTATCATCAAAAATAACAAGAAAATATTTTTGAGAACTGTCATATTTCCTATCTTTGAAATTAAAGCGAAAACGGAACATACGCTTTGTTGTATCATTTTCTTTTTTATCGGCAATGCAAATATTTTCGTTGGAGATTTTTTCGTTGCTGTCTGAAATAAAGTATATTCTGTATGTGGTTTCTTTTATAACATCGCTTACGGGTTCGGTCTGTACAAAGTCAAGAGTGGTTATAAGATTGGTGATCTTACTTGCCGGGCTTACCGGAACGATTTGCGCAAAGCCGGTTTCTTTCTTTCCTTTTTCTACTTTTACATCAACTAAAGGTACTAACATTTCCTGAGGAGAACAGCCGCCGTGAACATAGTTCTGACCTGCACCCGCAACTTTAAAAATATCGGAAGCCATAGGGAAAGAAACTATCCTTTTATCGTCATTTCCAAGTATTGTACCAAGCGTTATACCGCAAACTCCTTCTGTATCCACAGCATTGTCCGATATAATATATCTTTGCCCTATGGTATATGGTTTTGAAGAAATACCGCTTATCTTATCACTTATGCCTATCTTATCACGTTTATATATAAACCCGTGGTCCGAAGTGATAAGAAAACGGTGTGTATTTGCCTGAGAAGAAATTCTGCGGATAAAGGTGTGTATTTCTTCAATTGCCTCTTCACAGGCTGTAAACACTTCGTTTTCGGTCTTAGCCGCGTCTCCTCGTGCATCTATCTGATTATGATATACATAAACTACGTCCTGACCTGTGAAAATATCCCTAAGTTCTGTTTTCTTCATATTTTTAATATCGTCAAAGCGTACACATCTGCTGTTGGGCTTATATTTTTTCAGCTGTTCCTCTCTTTGTTCCGTGGTTGCGCATACCTTTCCGTCAACAGTAACATCGGCATTATCTGTGTATTCGATTTTTTTGTGAGGAAGAAGCGCTGCCATTCCAAGGGGCGTATAAGAGGGAACAACTCCCTGCATAGCTTTTATGGAAACGGTACACTTTTCATCTGCCTGAAGCTTATCAAAAAGAGACATTGCAACTTCGTATCTCAAAGCGTCGGAAATAATTACTACCGTTCTTTTCTTGGCATAGTTTATATTATTTGAAAAAAATTTTCTTTGAAGTTCAAGCCCTGTTTCGCCTTTTGCCTGTTCAAACTCAACCGTCCAATCAACGGTTATTTTATTGAGATAGTCATTTGTGTATATGTTTTCCACAAGGTCACGCAGTTTTTCAAACTGAGTGGTTTCCTCAGGTTTATCCAGAAAATAATAAAAATATCTGTATCTGCGGTCGATTTTGTATGCCGATTCGGTATAATTTTTAACTATGTTTTTAATACCCTTTATGGGTTCGTATTTGCCGTATTCAAGAATATAGTAGGCATTTTCTATAATAAAGTACTCATTTCTGTATTTTATACCAAAGTGTTTTTTGCGGCGTTGAGCGCATATTTCGGGTATGGTCCTGCCGTCAAGTTTTGCGCCCACATCTTCATTTTCAAGACGTTCAAGAAGCCAATTGATAATAATTTTGTCTACACCGTCAAAAATATTACAGTCAATAAGTGCTTCTGCATCCATTTGTGCAAGATATTTTCCGGCATTGACAGAAGAGTACACCTTTTCGGATATTTCGTCATACTTTTCACCATAGACGGAACTATTCATAAGGTTATCCAGAAAAGTTAATATATTGCCCGGCTTGTAGGAAATAAACGGTTCCCATGCCGTTGGCATATCTGTATGTATAACCTTTGAAGCATAGGTCACAAAAAGAGTTATTACAAGTTTTTCCAATGTAGGTTTATTGGAACTGTAACCGAAATTATTTTCCGCTTGCTGCCAGAAAGCATCGATAAGGTCGTATTTTTCAAATTCAATAAGATAATTGTTGTTGTCAAAGTCCCTGTCTGTAAGTATGCAGCGCATTACTTCCTCAAATGATGCGGTTTTACTTTTACAGAGAACACTCATCAAAGCAATTTCGATAGTGTCCTCGTTATAGTTTTCTATTTCAAGTTCGTAGAATTTCTGCGTTCTGTCCTTGTTTGCAAAAAATTTGATATAATGTTGGATAACAGGCTTATATCTTTCGTCAATACCCAAATCAAGAGCAAGCAACGAAGCACGGTCGGCAAAAAATTCCTTGGAATAGCGGATAGTATCCGCAAGGTGGTTTTCTTCTATGGGAGGTTTTGCAAAGGGTGCATAAATAAGATAATTAGTGTTGGTGTCTTCCCGTTCCAGAAAATATTTGATGTAGAACTGATTATCTTTTTCAAGATGTAAAATCTTTGCATTTTCCAATTCCATACTGTCAATGTCTTCTTCAAACTCTGCATTGGCATCATACCAGAATACAAGCTTGCGGATATCGCTTGCAAATTCATTATTCAATTTGTCTGTGATTTGTTTCAGGTTAAGTTCTGCCATAATTTTTTTCCTCAAATTTTAGCCAATATCTGCATTTTCTTTCCGTCGGGAGCGGTCTGTACTTTTTCATAGTTGACTTTTACACCGTCGTCAAGGTCAATATCTATACGGGACAGAGCCAGGTGTGCTACAAGTGTGTCATAGTCTTTAGTCTCTTTAAGCTGTTTCTGGAGTTTTTCTCTGCGCTTTGTGGCGTTTAATATTTCCTTGTTGTCTTTGCTGTTGTCTATTATGTCCTGCATACGTTTGATTTCTTTCTCGTATACACGTTGCATACGGTGCAGATATTCAACACGCATATTGCCTATGGTATCGGCATTCCAACGGTGCATATAACAAAGAGCCTTAAACCCATTTTTCTTGCCGCTGTCAAAAAGCCAATAAATAGGACGCTTCTGATATGTCTTTATGTGGTCTTTTATAAAGTCATTCAGGAAGTAATTTCTGATAACTTCACGACTTGTATTACCCTTGTTGCCTAAAGCGTTTGCTATAAAGGACAGATTTTCTTCAAGTGTCTTTTCACCGTAAACGACTTTTACAAACTCTACAAGGCGACCCACAATATCATCTTTGAAATATTCCTCGTCTGTAATGGGAATACAGTTGTCATCATCGGGAATAAATCTTATGTATTTGCTGCTGTCCCATTTGCCACCGGCATATACAAGACCTTCAACATCAAGAGAGTATCTGCCAAACATACAGCCGACGGCATATGAAATAAGGCTTTTTATCTCTCGCTGTAAATCGGCTTTTCTTACGGTTACATCTTTATCCGCAACTTCGGGAGTCAACTCATCTTGTAAGCCGTAAATGTCAATAAAAATCCGGTTGAGTTCTTCTTCGTTCTGTTTTAGTTGTTGAAATCTTTGGTTACATTCCTGTTCCCATTCTTTATATTTTTCGCTAATTAATTTGTTCATATTTATTCTCCTGTAGCTATTTCATTTTCAAGTATTGCTTTCCAGCTTTCTAAAATCGACATAGACACAAGTATCTTTGCAGTACACTTATTTTTGTTTTTATCAAAATCAATCAGTAGTATATATTTGCCACTACTTTTTTTCCAAATATATATATACCCATGTGCTAAGGCATTTCTTATATGGCGTAATAGAGCTGATAAATCTTCTTCATTGGAATATTTATTACATAGCATTCGTGGCTTTTCAAAATCTATTTCATCTGTATCAAAATCTAATTTTCCCCAAGAAGCGTTCTGAATCTTTTTAAGAAATTTTGTTTTATCTTGCATATTTGATTGTAAAAGCATTTTTTTTAAAATCTTTACTGCGTTGTTTCCCTCAATTCTACCATTAGATTGGCAACTATCTATATTAGGTGCATAGTATAAATAAAATTTAAGAACTTCTGTAAAGTTTTTTATACCTGTATTCAAAGGCGTTGTATTGAGAGTCCTATAATCTTTTTTTCTTGCCATACTTTCACCTCACAGCAACGGATGTTTTTTAAAATCCCAACTTGTTTCAAAACTGTCCCAGTCTTGTCTACTAATTATTATATTTTCATTAACAATCCTATCTATCTCATTTTTCTTATTCAAATCTAAAATGATTGGAAATTCACCAACTACTCCATTGCTGCAATTTAAAGTTGGTGCAAGAATTGAAATAACTTTTTCCATATAATTAGAATTAAGTACACCTAAAATATAATAAATATTTGTGTCGTTAGTCAAGGCAATTGGACCTGCATCGCCCATAACATGAAGAGTATCTGTAATAGCTCTAAAACTTTGTTTGGCTGATGTAACTAAACTCCATGTTATACATTTTCTAAAATAAATAGAAACATTAATGTTTCCTGAACCGACAAATGACTTTACTTTATTTCCATTTTGTCCCCAATTTATAACATATTCATTATTACCGTACCATTTTCTAAACTCGCCACCCTTATTATATGGTTTGAATTGTTGAAATAGCTTATTTTTTTCAATTTCAAACCATAATTTTAGCCACAAATTATTATTGCCAGTAAACATACCCTTTCGTGTAGGTGCAAATTCTAATAGTTTTACACTATTTTCAAAAGTTTTAAAAAAATTCTCACTCACCCAATAAGCCACAGGCGAGCCGGGTATCTTTGAGAAGTTTTCCTGTTTAGCGGTATAGCGGTTTTCACCGTTTAGAAACATCATTTCTTTTTCGTGTTCTCCTGCAATATCTACAAGTCTTACATATACTCCGGAGTAATCTTCTTTGTGCGTATTTTCATGCACAAAAGTTGTTGTCTGTACAACTTCGCCGCCTATTTCATCAAATGCCCTTGCCCCCAAATGTGCCATATTTACGAAATTTTTAGATGCAAGTTTTTCGCGGAGTTTTTCATAGCTTGACAAGAACATCCATGCGTGTTGTGTTATCATTGCATAATAGCCGTGGCTTTTAGCTAATTTTCCGCACTTTTCAATAAAGCACGCAAATAGATCCGACTTACTGTCGGGATAATTTTTCTTCACAAAATCAGAAAGTTTTGCATTCATACCCGACCCACCCATATATGGTGGATTAGTTACAACAACGTCATATTTTTGTGACAATATTTCCGCTTGTCTGATAACGGGAGTAATTTCTTCTTGAATATTCATACCGAATATATCAAGTTCACCGTTTTGTATCTCTTCTATTCTTTTATAAATAGCATTAAAATCAACGGGTGTAACGGATATAAGGCTTCCGTATTCCGTTGCATTATTCAGGTCGTTGGATATAGATTTCAAATCTGATTTGATTTTTTTATCTTTTTTTGCAATATACTCTATCTTATTTGCGGTCAACTCGGAATTATCCCTTATATAAAATACGTTGGGGCTTATACCTTCCTTAAATATTCTGCGGTTGTACCTGCGCGTTTTCATCATCAGAGCAAAATAAGATAACTGATAAGCACGCTTATCTATATCCAACCCATACAGGTTATTGGCAAGAATAGACTTTGCGGCTTCTCTCTGGGTATAGCCGCAGCTTTCATATATCTGCATAAAAACCTCGAATGCGTATACCAAAATATGGCCGCTTCCCATGCAGGGATCCAAAAATCTGATTTCTTCCGGAGATATATTTTTATATTCTTTTCTCAATTCGTTAAGCTGTGCTTCAACTTCGGGTTCTTGCTCTGCCTCGTTAAGATAATACTTCCAGAATAAGCGCAGTTTATTATTATCTTCCGGGTCGGACATATTTCTTTCAAGCCATAACCTGCCAAGCGAATTTTCCACCATATACCGCACTATCCAATGTGGTGTAAAAAGCTGTGTTGCTGCCGGTATTTTATCTTTGGCAATTTTTATATTTTTTTTAAGTTCCGTAAAAACTTTGTCTTTGGGTTCGGTGTTATAATACTGATACATCCACCCGATAATTTCCACCTGACCCTCTTTTTCCACATTAAAATCGTCTTCGTCAACATCGTGGACAAGGCGATACACAACACCGTCTTTATCGGTAAAAGAAATATTAAGCAAAAGTTCTGTATAATCATCGGTTTTTTCAAAAAGTTCCGGCAGAATACTGTTTAATTTATTGCACTGCTTTATAAAAAGCATACGAAACAGTTGATCCAGTTTATTTTCGTCTTTAAGAGCAATAACTTTGTCCTGTTCGGCAGCGGTAAAGTCCAAATCGGTATCAAAGGGCGTTGTGACAAAATCAGGCTCGTTTTTTGCCTTGTTTTCCGAAGAAAGTACACGAATGCCCGATGGCAGATAATCATTTACCTCCATAAAACGTATGGCAATAAGGCGGTTGAACCAGGTATATGCAACCTCTTCAACGGTATTGTCAAAGGCTTCTTTAAAGCTTTTAAAGCTGTGTTCTCTTTCGTGTATGACCTTTACAAGTGCTTCCCTTTGCCTTATCTCAATACCGGAGATTTGGGAATAATTTTTTGTACCTATATCAAAAAATTGCAAATCGGCAGTTGACTGGGGCAATTTTTTGGCAATGCCCTTTTCTGTAATACCAAGCATACCTGCCTTATATGTAATGTCCGATATAAGTTTTTGCCTTGCCCATACCGCAAAATTTTTTATCGCTGTTTTGTTCATTCCGATGTTTCCTCCCTTCTTCTGTGTACGCTCTAAAACTCGATATTTATGACCGTATTTTCTTCAAGGCTGTTTATCAGCTTTCTTTCAAGTTCCGATATATAGCGTTTTACATCTTCTTCGGTTTCTATCTGCCAGGTAGAAGCATTATTTATTGTTCTGATACCGATCGTTTTCGTTTTCTTGACCTTAACGGGTCTTGCGCTGTTGGCAGGTGCATTATTCTGTGTATTTTCGGTATCTTTATACTTTGCCTCCTCGGTATTTATTTCATTAAGGCAGCGTACCTTGAGTGCATCTGCTTCAACTTTGATGTTTTGTAAATTCGCGACATTATTACAGCGCTCGGCTTTTTCGCTTATCTCGTCAAAAAGTCTGTTGTATTTGTCAGATAACTTATTTTGGCATTTTTTACCTTTAAGCTCATCAAAGACCCGCTTTTTGGCTTCGGTTATTGCTGCATCCACAGGCTCTTGCATTTTTGTGAGCAGAGCGTTATACATATTTCTGAAATTTTCAATAAGGTCGGGCAGTTTATATATATCGCTGTACGGATCAGGCTTTTTCAAAATTGTATTTATGTTTAAAACAACATTTTCTATCTGCTCGTCCACAACAAATGTCTTGCTGTCATTAAATATTTTCATTAAGTCAACGGCTTTATCGAATATTCCTTTTTGTTCGCCCGAGAAAAAGTTTTTTATAGGTTCGTAATCCTCGGCAAGATCCAGATAATCGTCTTTTTTTCTGTTGATTTCTTCAAAAAAATCTATGGCTGATCTTGTTCCCAACACATCGTTTATCAGCTTTTTGCCGCTTTCGACAACACTTTTGCCGGGATAGGCAGGCATATACGAATAATTTGTTGCCACTTTTTCAAGCTCACTTTTCAAATTAGCGGCATATGACAAAAAGTTTTTCATAACAGTATCGTCATCATCGCTTACAGAAGTAACACCAAACAATTCCTTCATTACTTCACGTACGGATTTTTTCTGCTTTTCGTTTGCTTTGATGCGTTTTTCCGTCATAAGCTTTTCGCTGAATTCTTTACGGGTAAGATAGCGTATAATTTCATCCGGGGTCTTTGAAATAAGAGTTACAGGCTCATTATTTACATATATGGATATTTCCCCGTCTTTAAAAAGTTTTGCCGTCAACCATTGTATATCGGCTTCAACAAAACCGTAGGGGGCTTTCAAAAAACGCTCCGAAAGGGTCTTCATTGAAGTTTTCATATGTTTTTGGGTATTTGACGCTATGTAAGCCTTTACATCATTGAGTGCCAATTCGTTTGGTACATCAGCTTCGGCAATAGAAAGCTGTTTATTATTATTTTTAAGCAAAGAGCGAATATCGTTTTCGCCCATAGCGGTATTTATGTACGAAAGTTTATGATAGACAGCGTCTACCAGTTTACCCAATGCTTCATTTATACGAGGGGCTATTTCCTTGGAGCTTGTCTGTATTTTATTTCCTGTTATATAAATATCGGCATTTTTCAGGCTGTCGGCAAGGAATGTTTTTGCGTTATTCATCCTGTCACGCATTTCAACTTGTTTTGCTTCTTTTATGCTTTTAAACTTGGCTATGCCGCTTGTTGCATCATAGCGGAGAAATTTTTCTATCTGTAATGCAGAACGTATCTCATCAAGAAACGCTCTGTCATCGGGAAGTACCACAAGTACATAGTTTCCCTGTCCCGAAAGCAATCTCACAGTATTTTCATCGGAACGTTCATCGCTGTAAGGTGTAAGTATTTTTAATGTTATATCATTGTTCCTGCCGGCTTTGTAGGGTCTGTCATCAACAATACGGTCAAATTCAAAGGCATATCTGCCGCTGAATTTAGGATAACGATATTTCCTTTCGGCATAAAGACCGTCGAATATCATTTCGGACACTTTTGCTATTATTTCGCCGGAGTCCACATTCCGGGACTCAATAGCACGGTTTATTTCCTGTTCTTCATTGGTCAGAAATACATAAATGTCGTTGTTTTTCTGTACCAATGTTTGACGGACAAGACGGCGCAGAGCTTCCGCAACTTTTTGGGTAAGAGCCACTCTGTCATCATTTATATCGGATACCATAAGGCTTGTTATATTTTCGATATTGGGCTTTATCTCTTTTACATACTTTATCATAAAAAGTGTTTTAAGAACATTAACGTCAAAGCACTCTTTTTCGTGTGTGGGGTTGAGATATTCGTTGTCTAAAGCACGAGTTATAACACCCTTATGAGAGTGATCAAGGAACTGTTCCAGAGCGTCATAAAACATATTGAAGGGAACGATAACCCCCGGTTCGCTCTGCATGACTTTTACAGCCGACTCCTTGAAAAGAGCAAGCATGGAACGTTCGCCTTCGGCAAGATGTTTGCCGGAAGCTCCGTGTGTACGGATAGATGTAAGAACGTGTCCAAGAATATCGAACTGATACGGAACAAAAGGATAGATGTCTGCAAAATTATCTCTGCCGGAATACAGTTTTTTCTCAACACCGTCATTAAAAATTATAAGATTTTTTATAACTGTTGCCTTATCGTCATATAACAGAGAAAGCGTCTGTTTTCCCGAATCGTTCTTTTCAAGTATTCTCTTTTTTATTACTTCGTCAACGTTGGCAGAGGATAAAGACAAACGGGTATCAAACCGACCTTGAATTTTTGAAAAATCGTTGCCTTTTATCTTTGTTATGGAGTCAATATCCTGCTGACTTGTAACCACTATCCACGCTTTGCCGTTACAGGTCGTTCCAAGGTCTTCGGTAACGGTCTGGAGATTAAGCATAAGTTTGGAATCATCGCCTATATATTGACCAATTTCGTCTATAAGAAATACAATATGTTGTTTACTGCCTTTTCTTTTAAGATAATCCTTGACAAGTTCGGCAAAATCCTGCACTTTGTACGGATATTCGTAGGTCGTTTTTTCGCACCAGTTTCTTCCGGCTTCAATGCTCATAAAATCAATGTCTGCCAAAACCTCTACAACATCATCCTGGATAAAATCAAAGTCGTTTCTTGCTTCTGTCCATGGAGAACCGAAGCTTTCTTCAAATTTATCCTTAAACAGTTCATATTTGCCTTCGTAAGAAAGCTTGCGTTCCAGATCGGCAAGAAAAGGATTTGAACCGCTGAATCCCTGCATTTCGTTAAAAACATTCTGCAAGACCGAAACAATAGCTACCTTAGACTGTTTTCCGTTTACTTCGCTTTTGGAGTCAATATTAAACAGCACCACATCGGTAGGAATATCGGCAGCCAGCCGCATATCTGCAAGCACCATAGGGTCGGAGATCTTTTTATCTTCCGTAAAAAAGTCTATTGCCTTTTTCCCGTCTACTTCTTTATTTGCAAGCAGATAAGACAATATCTTAAGAAAGTGAGATTTACCGCTGCCAAAGAAACCGGAGATCCATACGCCTATCTTATCGGTATTTTCGTTTATTCCTCTTTTATAGCTTTCAAAAAAATCACGGAAATGCTTTTGCAATTCACGGGTCACAACATATTCTTCAAGCTCCTGACGTATATTGGCGTTGTCGTCCTGTCCTACCTTGATAACGCCTTTTATATCTCTGTCTATGGGCTTTAAAAACATATTTTTAATTATCATTTTGCCGCCTCCTTAATCTACCAATTTAAATGCTCTGTAATAGTTATCGTCTTTGATCTCACCAAAAAGTACAAGTTCTTGTCCGTCATAATTTCCGGGATAGAACAAAACCACGGGAACCTTATCTATCACTTGGTGAAGGTTGTTAAGTACCGTATGAGAACGCAAAACAGGATAGCATTTTCCTATTCCCGTAATAAAAACAACCGAATTATCGGGAGTATTATCCTTAATATATCCGACTATAAGACTGTCAGCCGAAGTTATCCTGAGCATATTTCCCACCGATCTTGTTATTCTTTCAAAGCCCTTTGTCTTTTCAAACTCAAAGCATTTTTCCAGATAGCCCTTTTTTATAAGTATGTCGATGACTATATCATAAAGGTCAAATACCACAACTTTGAAACCATCGGGAGAATTTTCGTTTTTCTTTCGTATATATTCCACTCTTTCTCTTATATACAATTCTTTATCGGCAGGATAGTCAAAAATATAGTATCCGACTTCGTTTCCCAACCCTTTGTTTTCTCTGAAAGACGGTTTTTGTATCATTTCTTCCGCTTTATCCAAACGTTCCTCAAGCGTCATATCATCTTACCCCCGTAATTGCCTTTACAACAGAACCGTATCCGCCGGTTTCAAGATAATGCCGGAGTTTTGTATCAAGAATAGGCGGTGTTATTATTTTTTCCTTGCCCTCTGCTCTGAGTAAATTTGCATCGCACATATAGTTCAGATAAACAGAGCCAAGTCTTTTTTTTGTTCCGTCATTCCATGAAGCTACATTTTCATCCTGTACCTCTTTATTTCCGAAAAATATATTTATATCGGCATTTTCAAGGCAGGGCATACCTAAAATCACTTTCTCTCTGTATATCTCAAACAAAAATTCAAAGAAAAGCCTATCGCCCATAATTATTGCAATAAGATTTATTATTTTCTGGGTCGCAACATCGGTTTCGGCAAATAGATCTATCATAAAACGGTCAAGCTTTTTTGCTCTGTTCCGGAGGTATCCATATATTCTTTTCGCTCTGTATTCTTTTGCCGCACCGAAAAGATTTTCTCCTATACAGCAATTTTTTATTTCCTGCTCGGTTTTATCCTCTCTGATCAGCTCTATGAGCTTTTTCATCTCTATAAACCAAAAGGACTGCGATACAAGCCCGGCGCTATATGTTTCACTCATAATTACTCACTCCGTAATATCCTTTTCCGTATTTTTGTATAATTCGACATATACATTATATCAAATTTTTGTAACAATATCAACAATTTATAAAAACAAACCATCTCACATATGCTGTAAACGATTTTTATAACAAAACACCGTGCTTTTCAAATTTTATCAAATAAACTTGGATAATTTAATCGAATGAGTTATGCTATGCCTACAGCCATTTACATAATGGTGATAAAGTGCAATTAATTGTTTATAAACTTATATATAGGTGCAATTAATTCACAAAATAACCTGAATAATGGTGCAAGTTATAGTACAATATATTTACCGAAAAAAACAGCAAGACAAGATAACACGCTACTTCTGTTCAATGACCTGTAATAATATCCAAAGTAGTCAAAAATATCTGCGGAACATCTTTGTTGATTGTTTCGCAGATATTTGAGTACGTTCGGCGAGTACACTCAAAAACGGCAGAGTTTTTATTTCTCTCTGCCGTTTCGTTTATGCGTATATCACAAAACTATCTCTCGGACTCTTTCTTTCAGATTATTCCGAAGTCCTACCCATTCCATCATATTTTGTTTTTTCAGTTCCTCTGTTATTCCCTCCGAACGGCTCATCTGTTCCGTCAGTTCATCTTCCAACCTGTTTGCCTCTTTATCCGTCTGCACCGGATGTTCCCAAAGACCGCTTATCATCAACCTTTGGCATGCACCGTTTCGGTTTTCTTTAAGAAAATTCAGTCTGCGCTGTTCCCACATTGTCAGACTGTAAGGTTCTTCCTTGTCCGGTTTGTAGGTCAGGTCGTTTCCCTCCGTATACAGTGGCAGCCATTCCTGCCGTTCTTCGCTGTAAATATGCTGCACAATCTGAATTTCGTTAAAACTTGACCGGATAGCATATAAATTTTTGTAGATGATACACCGGTCAGGTATTAAGCATATTTGTCACCTCCGTATATATCGTGCCTCACGGCAGCGCCGTAGTAGTGGCTTTGAGTGCTTTTCGCATTGTAAATGGCTGCAATAAGATATTTGCGAATGTTGTATATCTTTGTGGTGGTATTTGAGAGCGAGTCCAAAACATACTCAATGTCTTCGTAATTGACCTTTAAGAAACGACTTTTGACAATTTTAAAAATTAAAATAGGAATAATTCAAGTTAAAAACCTTAATTCTATTTGGCTTTTACTTGCTCATATATCTGTTATACTTTCCGTCTGTTCTCAGGGCAATAGGCGCAGCCTATCAGGCAGGTTGTCCTTGTTCCTGCTGACACATAATAAATAGCACGGTGAAAACGGTTTGTTAATATACGATATTGCAAGCTATCCAAAAACGTTGCCTTTATATATAAGAATTTTTAATGGCGACCTGTGAAAAATCTTTTTTGTTAAAGAATGAGAACTCTCTATTAGTTTTTTTATGAAACTTTAACTTTTATTAAATTCAATTTTAATATTTTTATTTTATCATAATATCATAAAAGCTTATATCAATGGAGGTGAAAAAATGGGTCTAAGACACGAATACAAATATATGGTGAACTTAGGTGATATTGTCATTATACGCTCACGTTTGGAAAATATTGCTTTAAGGGACAGTCATTGTAACGATGAGGGTACATACAATGTAAAAAGTCTGTATTTTGACAACTACAGTGACAAAGCGCTGCGTGAAAAAACAGACGGTGTAAATATCCGTGAAAAATTTCGCATACGCTATTATAACAGCGACCTGTCCTTTATCAGACTGGAGAAAAAAAGCAAAATAAACGGTCTGTGCAGCAAACAAAGCTGTATCTTACCCTATGAAAAATGCAAAGACATTTCGGAAGGCAAATGGGATACCCTTTTAAGTGCGGATGACTCACTTGCCCACGAATTATATGCAAAAATCAATTTTCAGCTTTTACGACCTAAAAACATAGTATCCTATACAAGGGAATGTTTTGTCTATCCTGCAGGCAATGTACGAATAACAATAGATACTCACATAGGCGGAAGCCTTAATACAGTGGCATTTCTTGACACGAAGGCGGAATATCCTGCCATATGCCCCTATAATATACTGGAGATAAAATATGACGAATATCTCCCGGATATAATAAAAAACGCCGTAACATTACATAGCCGCAGAGCAGGGGCATTTTCAAAATACGGCGCTGTAAGATATGTATAGCGAAACGAAAGGAGGCAGGTCATAAATACAAAATGACCTACATATTATGACTACATTTAACGATATTTTTAAATCCGGTTTTCTTGAAAAAATGAATTATTTTACCATAGCCGATATTGCAGTAACACTGCTGCTTTCATTTATTATGGGACTTTTTATATTTTTCATTTACAAAAAGACCTATGCAGGGGTACTATACTCTCAGTCTTTCGGGGTGTCCCTTATTGCTATGAATATGATAACAAGCCTTGTTATTATAGCCGTTACATCTAACGTTGTTCTTTCTCTCGGTATGGTAGGTGCGCTGTCTATTGTACGTTTCAGAACGGCAATAAAAGAACCCATGGATATAGCCTTTCTTTTCTGGTCAATAGCTTCGGGTATTGTTTTGGGTGCAGGGCTGTTTGTGCTTGGTGTGATAGGAAGTGTTATCATAGGCATTGTTATACTTATATTTTCCACCAAAAAGAGTGTGGACACACCTTATATACTTGTTGTAAGCTGTGCCGATAAGACAGCGGAAACCTCTGTTGAGGATATTGTAAAAAAAGAAGCTAAAAAAAGCCTTATCAAATCAAAAGCTGTAACAAAATCGGGTACGGAACTGACCTATGAAGTAAGACTTAAAAACGAAAATACGGACTTTGTAAACGCTATTTCCCAATGCAACGGTGTAAACAATACCGTACTTGTAAGTTACAACGGAGAATATATGTCCTGAAGGTGATGTTATGATAGGAACAAAAAAGGCAGAAATTCTTGCTGTTTTGCTGACTGTTGCCGCAACCGCAATTCTTGTTGCCGTAATGTATATGGCAAAGGATAATGTAAAAAACGATAACGTCATTACCTACAGCGACAAACACAGTATTACCGTTGCATATGAGGATAGTTATGTTCCCGCTATTTCACAAGGCACTATGGTTAAACTGGCGGATAATGGCATTGAGACCGATGGTAACTCCGTATTTTATCAGGATGGAAATGTTATGATACTTTCCGAAGGCATATATACCCTTTCGGGGAAGCTGAAAGGGAGTATTATTGTAGATATTCCGAATAAAGGAACGGTAAATATTATACTTGACAATGTAGATGTGACTTCATCAAAATCCGCGGCTTTGTATGTGCTTGAAGCCGGAAAGACTGTAATATCCCTTCCCGAAGGCACGGAAAATACATTCTCTGATACAGAGAACAGCTCCGATGTATCGGCTGCAATATATTCAAAAGACCATATTGTTATAAACGGCAGCGGAAAACTTACCGTAAATGGTAATAATGCCGACGGCATAAAATCAAATGACAGCTTTATGCTTATAGGCGCTAATATTGACGTTACGGGAAAAGACGATGGTATAAATGTAAACGACAGTATTTTGTTTGACGGCGGCAGTGTAAGTATAACGTCACAGGGCGACGGCATAAAATGCGAGAACGAAAGCAGCGCAAAAGGCTTTATTGCCGCAGATAACACTTCTTTTAATATTAATTCAAAAGGTGACGGTATATATGCTTCAAGTGCCTTTTATGGCAGCGGCGGAAACTTTGATATAGTTACCGGAGAGGGTTCCGAAAATGCAGAAACGGGAAATAGAGGCTTTTTCTTTACGGAAGAAGATACCGATAACAATGAAAAAAGCACAAAGGCTGTAAAAGCAGGTACTTTTGTAGATATAAAAGGCGGAAATTATATTATAGATTCTCAGGATGACGGTATACATTCCGACGGAAACCTTTCCATATCCGACGGCAGTTTTGAAATAAGCTGCGGAGATGATGCCATACATGGCGGCACTAATGTTGCTGTATGTCCCGAAAGCATAAATATAACTAAGTGCAGAGAGGGTATAGAGGGAGAATATATACACATAAACGGAGGAAATATAAATATTGTTTCCGGTGACGATGGTGTAAATGCCACGGGTCCCAATTCTCAACAGAATTTTATGCCCGGAGGTAAAAGCGATTATACCGAAGAAGAAATATATCTTTTTATATCTCAATGCGATATGACCGTTGTTACGGACGGTGACGGTCTGGATAGCAACGGCGCGGCAAGGATAACCGGAGGGAAAATAAGAGTGTACGGTCCGGAAAACGGCGGAAATGCTTCTCTTGACTATGAGTACGGTCTTGAAATAAACGGCGGAGATGTTGCGGCAGCAGGCAATTCGGGAATGGCTGAAATGCCTGCGGATACTTCCGAACAAAGCAGTATTTCATTTTATCTTGATAATGAGTACAAAAGCAATACAGAGGTTGTGCTTAAGGATAACAAGGGTAATGAAATTGTATCTTTTACACCCCTGAAAAATTTCAACTGGATATGTGTCAGCAACGATAAACTTACTTTGGGAGATACTTATATTCTCTATGTAAACGGAGAAAATGTTGCCCAACAGGAAATGACGGATAACGTTACCCGTTACGGTGAGGCAACGGGTTTCGGAGGTATGAGAGGCGGAATGCATGGCAACCGTAACGGTGAAATGTCGGGAGATACAGCAAACGGCAATATGCCACAGGATATGCCAAACGGTGAAATTCCCGACAACACGGGAAATATGAGAGAGCACCGTATGCCTCGAAATATGCAGAACGGTGAAATGCCTCAAGATATGCAGGATGGAATGCCGCCTATGCCTCAAGATATGCAAAACGGCGAAAATCCGCAGGATATGCAAAGGAGAATGCACGACAGACCCGATATATCCCAAAACAATAACCAAAATGTGGATATGTCAAAATATTATACAGCAGGAATATTGGCAGGGGTTATAATATCGGGATTTTTGTTTGTGCTGATATATAAAAGAAAAAGTTTTTGAAAATATACACGGAATTATAATGTAAAATATCCGTATAAGCGCAAAACATAATTCTGCATTTTGCCATAATTTAGCAATTAGAAAAATTTTCTGTAAATTAGTTTCTGTGATGATTAAGATTTTAATATTTGGGTGGTTAGGCAGTTTTCTGCTTGACCATCCTTAGCCGTACTATAGCACCAAAAATCAAATATATTAAGGGCGACCTACATTGTACCTTTGATATGGTTGAATTTTTTGCTATTCTCCCAACCTGTCAACATACATTATATTCAATTTTCTGTAAACCTTACTTCGGTCACGAAGCTTGGTTGTCCACTTTTGGAAGAACTCAAAAATCGATAATACCAAAGCTTTTAACAGTGTGGTTTCATTTGGAAATATGCTTCTTTGACGATCCAAGCGGTGATAATTATTAGTTTTCGGACAGTTTGTCCATTTGTACATATTGCGTCTTACAACAGTACCCTTTGTTTCCATCAATAGCAACGATTTCTGTATCATCCGGTTTATTAGCACCAAAGGAAATATTGTCAGAATTGTCGCTGTCATTATAGTCAATGTTATCGTCTGCATAATCAACAGGCATATCCGACAATGAAATAACTTCCTGTACGTCGGTTTCTTCCTGCGCTGATATGGGATTTTCGTATATATCGTATTTGTACTCACAGAACTTGCCGTCAGAGCCTCTTACCTGCCTGCGTACTATGTACCCTGCATCTATCAGTTCGTTAATGCTGTTTCTCACAGATGAAATGCCGTCTTTGACTTTGTGAGCTAAACCTTTAATAGTAACCTTATAATTGTCGGGCATAGACAGTATAACCGATAATAAGCCAATCGCTTTCAAACTTATATCATCATTTCTTAAATGGTGGTTTGACATACAAGTGTAGTTGTTTTTCTTTTTTCGTTCTGAATATTGACATAATTATTCCTCCTCCGGTTTGGTTATTTATATACGGTTCGTTTGTTTTTTTAGATACTTAAATAAATTTGTATATCTACTTGAAAAACAAAAAGCGCAGTTCCTTTTTGAAACTACGCTTAATGTTGAAAGTTTTTTTGCACTTCAAAAATACCGGTTATCATATGGCATACCTAAAACAAAGTGCATTTTATTTAATTTTTAAAAATTAAAATAGGAACAATTCAAGTTGAAACCCTCAATTCTAAGCGGCTTTTACTTGCTTGTCCCTATAATAACATATTCACCCCTTTATAAAGTTTGGGGCAAGTCTTTTACAGGCAAAGCCCAATGTATTTTACATATTGTTATTCATATTCGGTCCGTCCATTCCCGATCGGCTTACCGTCGGTTGAGTAAGCGTTCTTGTATCGGCGGCTGTTCTGCCTGTGGCAAGATTATTGATACTTGTTGTCCTTACCGCCGGCGCTGCGCTTACACCACGCTTGATGATAGATACCCTCATCATATCCGCCTCGGTATTACATTCCAATATTCGTTTGTCTATCTTGTCTTTGTACGCCATTTCCTTTTTGTAGTTTTCCATGTCTTTTTCATATTTTTCATATGCGCTGTCGGCAGCGGCTCTTTCCTCTCTTGAGGCGGTTATCCATGAAAAACCCGTCAGTTTTTTGACTGCCTTAGGCTTTTCGGGTTCACTCATAAAATACTTGACAGGCTCCGGTTCGCCTTTTTCGTTTAATATAACAATTGGCTTTATCCATTTGTCCTCGGTCATATTTTCGCCGAAAGCCCGCATTATCTGCTGCCCCATGGCATATATTTTGGCTTGATCGTCATCTGCGGATATGAACGAGTTTGAAGCGGATACGGGTTTTCCGTTTATCAAGACCCTGTCAGCCATTGCCAAGGCTTCTTCGGCAGTGCCTGCGCCCGTAAAAGCGCATAAAAGGTTACCGTAATCAAAGTTGTTGGCAAAAGTCCTGGCGCTTCTTACATCAACATAATGTCCGAACGCTTTTACACCGCGCGAATTGAGCAGCTCGGAGCTTTCCTTAAGCTCGTTGTCGCTTGCGGCGGCGCTCAAGAGCTTGGCATAGGCTGCGGACGTTTCGTTGCCGGGTGTGAGTTTTTGCTTTTTTAGGTTGTATGACTCATATTTGGCAAGATTTTCTTCAAAAGCTCTCACAGCTCTTTCGTAGCGTTCGTTGTCATTGTAATTTTGTTTTTTGGGTCTGTTGTTTTCGGTCACTTCGATAGGCGCGGCGCCTTCTCTGACTACGACCTGAGCGGCTTTGAAATGATTTTCACCGTATTTTACACATACAAATTCGGGTCCGTTGTTGTCAATGGTGCGCATAAGTATTTCGGACAGCTTTTTTTCGATCTCTTTTACTTTGGTAATGTCGGGGTCTTCGGTTATATTAAAATATTCGGTTGCCGATTTGGAATTTATGTATATTTTATCAAAAGCCGCTTTGAAAAGCTGCTTGTCCGTGTTTTCGGCGACCGGACAGCCTGTAAGATACGTCAGCAAACTCCAGCAGGCGCCTTCGCATTGCATGGATGTGCCGCTGCTGCCTGCAATTTGGATGGGATCGCCGCCTCTGGTCAGTTTTACATTGGGCGTGCCGGTATAAGCGTGCATTATTGCATCTATTGTGACATCCAAATTCGCCTGATCCGTATATGCGGTTTCAACGGCATGCCTCATAATATCGTCGTCGGGTACATTTCTTGCCTGTGTCAATCCTTCTCTGTATTCCTCAAATATGCGGCGGCCTTCCTCCGAGTTGAAGCTGTCGCTCAGACCGTTTGGCATGCCGATTATATAATCATGAATGTCATCCCAATCCAATACAAGACCGGCATTTATGAAATCTGTCAATATTTGTGTACCTATCGGTAGCATCGTACCGCTCGGCGCGCCTGCCGCAACATTGTTTAAGGTATTTGTCATATCGACAGAGTCTGCCAACTCTTGAGCAATGGCGGCATGTCTGGCGTGCATTTTTGAATCGTCGTTCGATATATCGCCGGAAAGATACAGCTCCGAGGCAAGATACTCCGTTCTGTGAGATGTGATATGGGTGCCTACCAGCGTCATCGGATTGGTCGAATTTAGTACGAACGCCAGATCGGTGCATTTCTGTATTTGCTGAAGATTATCATGCACTATATGCAGATAAGTGTCTGCAAGCTGCTCGGAATATACGCCGTCGATCTCGTTTATATCGCCTATTTTGCACTTTACGTTTAATACCGCCTCGGTCATCTTGCATAGGGTAGGGTAGATAACGTTGTTGTAATGTTCCGCATTGAGCTGTTCCTCGTTTTCGGGGGCGTTTATGCGTTGGAATATATTGCAGAAATCCCGACCTATCAATTTTTTCTGTTCGTTCATTTCGTCCGAATCATCAAGCAGTATTTCGTTAATGGTAAAATTTTTGCCCGTCATGGGATTTATCCTTGTAAGCATATACGAATAACAAAGATTTTCGGGCGTTCTTGAACTCACAAAGCCGGGAAGAGAATTGTCAAATAACTGGTTGACAACGGAACAAAAGTTATCGTAGCTAAGCCTTTCGGGATCTATCGATCTAAGTTTTTCTTTGGTATAATCCAGTATTATCAGACTTTCTTCTCTAAGGTCTTTATCCGCAGCCACACCGGGGTCGGGTTCTGTAAATAAAGAGCCGAAGAAAAGTTTGACATTTTTTTCCGTTCTTTTATCCGTATCCAGTAGAGCAAGCCTTGATTCGTTGCACATGGCGCTGCGGTAGCTTTTTACAAAGCCAAGGGTGTTGACAATTTTTTCCCTTGCTTCGGGCGTTGTCGGGTCGTCAAATTCGGGCAGCACCGCTTTTGGCTGTGAAAAGACATCGTTCTTTTTCATAACGGTAACGTGAGAACCGCTGTTTAACGAAAGCGCCTGTTTTACCGCATTTGCATATGCTTCGGGCGCAGCGCTGCCCAACCTGTCCGACAGGCTGTGACCGTCTATATAAATGGTTTCAAGCGCCTTTTTGATGTTGTTTTCGTCAAGGTCGTCCATTCCGGTGACATTTTTTAAGTAATCTATGGCGTTGTCGGTATTTTTTACCGTGATAGCGCCGTTGTCGGCAGATGCGTCAAGACCGTTTATATATGATATAAATTCGTTGTCCCTTCGGGCTTTTTTATCCCTTTCTTCCTGTGTGGGCGCTGCCGTGCCTTCCCGCCTTTTTACATATTGGCTGCTGTTCAACGCCTTAAAACCGTTTTCGGTCTTTATCATGGCAACATTCAGACTGTCGGCGTCAAGGCTCTCCAATAAGATGTTTGCGGCGGCTTCGGGATATGTGCCGGCAAGGCTTTGCCCATTTATATAAATGTCCGACAGCGCAGGCTCTATGTCCTCTAACGAGTCGAATTTCCGTCCAAGCAGTTCCGAAAGAAATTCTATGCATTTTTGCATATTTTCTTCGGGATCTCTCGAAAAATTATACATACTGTATACTGCCATACAAATACTCCTCTCTTTTATTAATGTCGCAGTTTCTCTAATATAATTATATCACGTTCCAATGGAGTATTGCCTGCGGTTTGGGTCCCTATATACGCCGTTTGCGACAGAGAAGAAGTCAGCCGTCCGTAACGATACCCTCGTTTCTAAGGCTTTTTATGTATTTTTCAGCCTTATCTTTGTCGGCAAGTTCGGGTTCAAGTTTAAGTTCAAAAAGTATATTTGTGCCGTCGTAATCGGGGCTTTCGCTTATTTTGCCGCTTTCTTCGTCAAAATTATAAGTACTGCCCGAAATAAAGGTCCTGTCCGAAACGCCGATATACAATTTTCTGTCCGCAAAACATCCTATGTCGTCACATTCTATTATGCGGTACATTATCCCGTCCGATATTTTTTCGGTATAACCGCCGTGCATGGTCGCAATATTTACCTGCCACGGCTTAAAGCCTTCTATCAGCGGAGATACACATATATTGCTGCAATCGTCTTGGGTCATATCGGTGCCGTCCGCCTTTTCCACGGCAACAACGGCATATGTTCCGCCTTGCAATTCTGTATCAAGGTTCAGACCGTTCAACTCTCTGCCCGACGCTATGCCTAACAAAACTGCGCGGTAATCGCCGTCCGTGACCGTTTTGGCGGTATAGTTATCGTTTGTGAAATATTCCGCAAGTTCGGGCTTGTCAAGTTCGTCGGCGACCTCTTTTGCCGTTAAATATTTATATGCCGCAAATGTTGTGCCTGTCAGCGTAAACAACAGCGCAGCCGCAATTATGAGCGTTCCCGTAAATTTTTTCTTTTTGTCTGCCATTTTAAATTCCTCCGTTTCGATGTCAAGACGGAAGTCAAAAGATGACAAAATGCTTTCCGAATGTGCTTTAAGTTTTTTTTCAAATTCGTCGGTGTTCATTTATCATTACCTCCGTCCAATTCTTTTTTTAACGCTTTCAAAGCCTTTTTTGTACGATATTTCACCGTAGATACGGTCTGCCCGAGGACTTTTGCCGTCTGTTCGTATGTCATGTCGTTGTAAAAACGCAGCGTTATGTAAACAGACAGTTCTTTGTTCAGCCTGCACACCGCATCAAGTATCTCCGTATCCGATTCAAATGAATCACGGAAAACATTTATATTGTCTTTCAGCTCGTCCGTATATCTGCGTTTTTTCAGCATATCTTTACATTTGTTTATCATAATGCGCGTTATCCATGTTTTGAACAACTCTTTGTCTTTGAGCTTGTTGTATGCCTTGAAAGCCGATAATGCGGTTTCCTGCAAACAGTCTTTTGCGTCCTCGGTATTTTGCAGATACCCGACGGCAGTCAAAAACAAAGCCTTTTCGCAAACCCTGTATCTTTGCTCAAAATCACTGTACATTTTTGACTCCTTTCATCTTTTTGTAAAAGCCTTTACATATATTAGACGATAACAAGAAATAAAAAGTCAAATTTTTTTATTTTGGGGAGATAATATTTTTGAATACGGCAGAGAGAGCATATACAACAAAAAAAGTCCACCGCATAAAAAACCGGTGGACTTACCCGTTGTTTAAACAGTAAATTTTTTCAATTCAAACCAGAATGTACTTCCGTACCCTTTTTTGCTATCAACACCGAAGTGCGAATCGTGAGCGGATAATATCTCCTTAACGGTCGCCAATCCCAAGCCGTTTGTGCCGCCCTTTTTTGAAGTATAGTATTTATCCCATATATACGGCAGTTCTTCGGGGCTTATACCCGAACCCGTATCACGTATCTCCGTTCTGACAACGTCTTTTATTTCAAAGACCGAGATATACACGACCCCGTTTTTTGTCGTATGATCGACGGCATTTGATATAAGATTGTAAAATACCTGCTGTATGCGTTTTTTATCGGCATTAACAAACTTATCGGGCGGAATATTCTTTTCGATAGTGATATTTTTTGTACGGCATATTGCGTAAAACTGTTCAGACACTGTTTCGGCAAGGTTTCCTATATCAATTTTTTCAAACTCAAATTTAATGCTGCCGGAGGTGAGTTTTGAATAATATAAAATATCGCTTACAAGCAAAGACAATCTGTCGGCTTCTCTTATTATGATCTCCGCATCGCTGCTTGTGTTTTCTTCACCGTCCATATCCCGTATCAACTCTGCATATCCCTTTATCATAGTCAGCGGAGTGCGCAGGTCGTGTGAAACATTTGCCAACAGATCTCTGCGCAGTCTGTCGGTCTCGGCTATCTTATCAGCGGCATATTCAAGAGAATCCGCAAGTTTGTCCGTTTCGGCGCAGAAACCGCGCCGAAAGTTTATATCAAAATTGCCGTCAGCCATTTTCAGCGATTGCTCCGACAACAGTGAAATGGGTTCCGAAAATTTTTTGGATATAAAGAACGCTGTCAGAAAACCTGTCAGCAATGCCAATACGGTAACGGCGCAGAGCTGCAGTCTTATTATAGATACTGCCGAGCCTATGGCGCTTATAGGTGTATTTATATACAAGAGCGTATTATCGGGCAGCCTTTGCCCGTATATAAGAGTATTGTTGTTATCATTATGCGTAATGGTATAGCAAATTTTTTCATTGTCACCGAGTTTGTCGATAAACTCATCATAATGTTCGGGCAAATGACGGTAAGACTGTTCGGAATGTTCCGCTCTGTACGGATTTTTTTCAATGCCGTGTTCGCTGTCGGAAAATGCTTTTTTATTGTAAGAAAGGCTGTATTCGTCGGCGCTGTAAAGTATATTGCCGTCATTGTCGGTCAAAAGTATCAATATCGAATTTTCGGCTGCAACCGTATCTATCACGCTTTCTCTGTTTATGCCTGCATCACTTATCTTATCGGCTATCTTTTCAATATGGTTTTGCTGCAATACATTATAAAAGCTCTCTAAAAATACGGTCTGTAAAAGCCATAAAACGGTAAGTATTATTATTGCGAATATTGTAAAATATGTCCACAGTTTAAAACATATCGGCTTACTTTTCGATTTCAAATTTATATCCCACTCCTCTGACGGTAACTATGTTATCCCTGCACTTTCCGATATGTGAACGAAGCTGTTTTATCTGCCAGTCGACTGTTCGGTCGGTCGGGTAATATTCATAGCCCCATACGTTTTCTATTATCTGTTCTCTTGTAAGCACGACGCCGATATTTTTTACAAGATACAAAAGCAGATCGTATTCTTTTGCGGTCAGTTCCGCTTTTTCGGTATCTATATAAACATTTCTTCCGAGAGTGTCTATTTCCATATCCCCGACTTTTATTTTATTCGGCGATGTTTTGACGTGACGGTTTATCACAACTTTTATACGCGCCATAAGTTCTCTTGGTGAAAACGGTTTTACAACATAGTCGTCTGCGCCTGTTTCAAAGCCGAACAGCTTGTCGTATTCTTCACCCCTTGCCGAAAGCATTATAACGGGTATATCTTTTGCGGCACGTATTTTTTTGCATGCAGAAAAACCGTCAAGCTCCGGCATCATTGCATCCATTATTATAACATCAAAATCTTCGCTGCGGCATATATCTACAGCTTCAAGACCATCGGAGGCTTCCGCCGTATCATACCCTTCGTGTTTTGCGTATCTGCAAATAAGAGCGCGAATATCCGGTTCATCATCAACAATAAGTATTTTTGCCATAGTTTTCCTCCTTTCGGCTTTGTTGGGCAATATCGCCAAATCGCAGCAGACAAATAAATCTATTTTATAATTTTATCACAACGTCAACGGTTTATCAATTAAAAAAGACACAAAACCGAATATTGTGTCTTTTTTATACCGGATATTACCGATTGGTGTCGGCGGCTTTTATCATATCTGCCTGTTCCTGTGTTATAATGCCTGCATCTACAAGTTCTTCAAGTCCGTTTCCCCTTGAGCTTTTTCTTTCGGCAAAAGCCGTATGTCTTTCCGTGGGACTCATATCGGACATACCGTCGTATATACGGCTTATTTCTTCATGCTTTTTTGACATATATTCGGAAATTTTATCGGCAGTTTCCTGATCTATGATACCGGATTCCACAAGAGATTCCGTATCATTATGCGATTTTTCGGAGTAGACAAAGGTCTGTTCACCGCCTGTTCCGTAATGCGCCGCCTTTCCTTTTCTGAATCCGTAGTCAGCCGTATCTTCGGCTGCAAACGCCGTTACGGTAAATACCGTTGCCGCAAGTACGACCGCATAACCGCATATTTTTTTGATATTACATTTCATAACAGTCACCCTTTCTTTTTTTGTTTATATATTTATTTTAGTACCGTTTTGTGTGAAAAATATGTTTTCAATGTGGAATTTTTGTGGAATAAATTTTTTTTGTATTTGTTTTTTTGGCAAATCGAACAAAAAGCGAAAAAATACTTTACAAATCTGCATTTTTAGTATAAAATATTAGCAGAACTAATTTTCGGTCGATATTATCGGCAGTTATAAACAACCAATTTTTGTAAGGAGGAACGTATGGAAAACCTTACCCCAAAACAACAGATAATTTACGATTTTATAAAAGAAGAAGTACGTCACGGCGTTACCCCAAGTATAAGAGAGATTGGCAATGCGGCAGGGCTTTCCTCCACATCAAGCGTTCATGCCCAGCTTGAAACGCTTGAACGCAAAGGCTATATCAGGCGTTCAAAGTCCAAAAACCGCTGTATTGAAATACTTGAAGATAACTTTTATACCGAGTTTCGCAAAAATGATGTCGAATATGCAAATATACCCATAGTAGGCACGGTCACAGCGGGTATGCCTGTTCTTGCGGAGGAAAATTTAGACGGATATTTCCCCGTACCTGTGAATTATCTGAAAAATAACGATGCTTTCATGCTGCGCATAAGGGGTAGCAGTATGATAAACTGCGGTATACTCAATAATGATTTGGTGCTTGTGAACCGACAGGACACCGCCGAAAACGGAGAGATAGTCATTGCGCTGCTTGACGATTCGGCGACTTGCAAACGCTTTTTCCGCGAAAACGGCTTTGTCCGCTTACAGCCCGAAAATGACGATTATCAGCCTATAATCGTCAAAGAAATCAAGATATTGGGGAAGGTCATCGGTCTTTTCAGATCGTTTTAATATTATGGACGAATTTTTAGATTATCTTATCAAGAAATCCGAGCTTGACAATAACGAATATTTCGCATATCGTCAGCCTCTTAAACGCAAAAAAAACAGGGAGATGCCAAAATACAACAAGACAGCCCTGCCCACGGCAAGCAGCTATGTTGTATTCGACTTTGAAACAACGGGTCTGAACGCCGATACGGATCGTATTATAGAAATAGGCGCTGTGAAAGTGGCAGAC
>CANRCU010000003.1 GCA_947629215.1 uncultured Clostridia bacterium | reverse complement strand
AGAGCATCTCTTTCTTCCTGTGTCGAGCGGAAGAGGTTGATGTCTACGCTTTCGGGTGCGGGCAGATTGTTCTTTATACCGTCAAGACCTGCCGCAAGACAAACCGCAAGGCAAAGGTAGGGGTTTGTCGAGGGGTCGGGGCTTCTCAATTCGATCCTTGTGCCTGCGCCTCTTGATGCGGGTATACGGATTATATCGGTCCTGTTCGATGCCGACCAAGCGATATAGCAAGGTGCTTCATAACCGGGAACAAGGCGCTTATAGCTGTTTACAAGCGGGTTTGTAACTGCGGTGAAACCTGCAACGTGCTTTAACACACCTGCGATAAAGCTGTAAGCTGTTTTTGAAAGACCTACGGGATCCGAAGGGTCATAGAATGCATTCTTGCCGTCTTTGAAAAGCGACATATTTGTGTGCATACCGGAGCCGTTGATACCGAAAATAGGCTTAGGCATAAATGTTGCGTGCAGACCGTATTTCTTTGCGATAGTCTTTACCGCAAGCCTGAATGCAACAACATTGTCGGCTGTTTTCAGAGCGTTTGCATATTTAAAGTCAATTTCGTGCTGACCTTCTGCAACCTCATGGTGAGATGCCTCAATTTCAAAGCCCATTTCTTCAAGCGTAAGGCATATATCGCGTCTTGCGTTTGAACCGAGGTCAACGGGGTCAAGGTCAAAGTAACCCGCCTCATCGTTTGTTATAGTGGTAGGTCTGCCGTTTTCGTCAGTCTGGAAAAGGAAAAACTCACATTCGTTGCCGACATTGAAATCGTAACCGAGTTCCTCTGCCTCTTTCAGAACTTTCTTTAAAATACCTCTCGGACAGCCGGGGAAAGGTTCGCCTTCGGGTGTGTAAACATCACAGATAAAGCGTGCTACCTTGCCTTGCTGCGGTCTCCACGGATAGATAACGAAGGTGTCGATATCGGGTTTTAAGTACATATCGGATTCCTCTATTCTTGCAAAACCCTCTATTGACGAGCCGTCGAACATCATACCGTCGTCAAGTATCTTTTCAAGCTGCGAATATGTTATGGCAACGTTTTTCGGTATACCGAGTACGTCGATAAATTGCAGACGTATAAATTCAACGTCCTTCTCCTTACATTCTTTTAAAATTTCTTCCTTGGTCTTGCCCATTTTGAAGATCCCCTTTCATAATTGAATTTGTGCTTATAATTTACAAAAAATAAAAGGCGCCCATACAAGCAAAATTAACCTTGTATGAACACCTTTGTTCTGCAATTATTATATTACCGTTTGCAGCGAAAGTCAAGTACAATTTTCCAAATTTTTAAATCTTATGCAATAATCATAAAATTTTTATTATTATTTTTGATTTTTGATGAAAATTGCCTTAATATCGTTATCAGTCTACAATGTTGGCTGTTTTTGTGCTTTGATCCCATGAGATACGGCAGCCGACGCTGTCGCTTATAACACGTAAAGGTACCATTGTCGAGCCGTTGATTATCTGCGCAGGTACATCGATAGGCTGTGGTGTACCGTTTATGTATACCTTTGATTGACCTATGGTAAGCGATATATCGGTAACGCCCTTTTTGCCTGTAACGGTCTTTGTTTCGGCGTCCCAACCGACAACTATGCCAAGCGCCTCAAATATATCGCGCATGGGTACAAGCGTTCTGCTGTCTACGATAACGGGCTGAGCATTTTTGAAGTCGACTGTCTGATCGTTTACGATAACGGTGATATGGTCGGGAACGACCTCATCGGGAACGACGCGGCTTGCAATTTCTTTGTCCGACGGCATAGAGTCGGCTATTTCAACAGTGTATTTGTTTGCTGTTGCAAATTCCTGAGCGGCTGTGCCTTTCTTGCAATATATGGTAACATCGGGGCAGCCGTCAAAAGCCGTCTTTGCTATCGTCTTTACGGTCGCGGGTATATATATCTTTCTTAACGCCTTGCAGTTGCCGAAAACAGCGTTGTCAATAGTTCTCAGACCATCGGGCAGAGTAACGCTTTCAAGGCTTGTGCAGCTGTCGAAAGTGTTTGATTTAAGTGTTTCTATGCCCTTTGGCAATGTAACGGTTTTAAGCGAAGAGCAGCCCTTGAAAGCGCCGTCGCCAAGTGTGGTAAGGCTTGAACCGAGGTCTATTTCGGAAAGCTCCTTACAGTTTTCAAATGCGCCCGTGCCTATGGTCGTTACACTGTCGGGCAAACTTATCTTTTTGATAAGCTTGCAGTTTTTGAATGCGCGCTGACCAAGAGTAGCGAGTTTTGAACCGAATTTTACCGTAGAAAGTTTGTCACAGCTTTCAAATGCGCCGTCGCCTATCTCCTTTACACCGTCGGGTATGGATATGCTTGAAAAACTGTCACAGCCCCAAAAAGCGCTTGTGCCTATCTTTTTAAGCGAAGAGGGCAGTGTGATAGAGCTGTATTCGTCATAATCCATAAAGCCGCGTTCGCCGATAGCGGTTATTGTCATATCGTTTACTTTTTCGGGTATAACAAGGTCGGTAAACTTTGTTGTCGATGCGACTGCCGTGTCGGAAGTCTTGGTTTTTGAACCCGCAGATATAACTTCGTGAGTTTCGGTGTTGTACTCAACGGTGAGTCCGCTGTCAAGTGTCCCCGAACGCCAGTTTGCTGCGGCAAATGCGGGCGCTGCGGCTGAAACAGCCATTGTGAGCGTCATAATGATTGCAATTTTCTTTTTCATTGTGGTCCTCCTTTGCAAAATTCATTTTTGCATATATTTTTTGTGCTGTATATAATGGCATACAGCCATTTGCAGCCCGAGCGGCGCAAAACGTGATGCAGCCGCAGCAAGCTTGTTTACAATGCCGGGTATGATAACAAGTTTTTGGCGGAACATACCCTTTACACCGCAGGCAGCCGTATAACGGCTTGAAAGTGGCTTCATACTGAATTTAACGCCTGCTCGGCGGTTAAAATCGGTATTTACGGGTCCGGGGCAGAGTACGCTTATCGTGACATGGCTGCCCATTGCTTTAAGCTCATAGGCGACAGCCGTACTCAGCCTGTATATATACCCCTTGCTTGCGTAATATGCCGCCATCATCGGCCCCGAGCTGTAAGCGGCAAGGCTGGAAACATTAAGTATCCTGCCGCGGTCTTTTTTTATCATATCATGCAAAAAAAGATGCATCAGCGTGTGAAAGGCGGTTATATTGACATCTATCATATTTTCAAGTTCGGAGAGCTTGGCAAACGCAAAATCCCCAAAAACGCCAAAACCTGCGTCGTTTACCAATATTTCTATGTCAAGCCCCTTTGTTTGCTCGTATATTCTGTAAAGATTTTCACGTTTTGAAAGGTCGGCTGAAATTATGGTGACCTTTGTTTTTATCTTCTTTGCGACCTGCCTTAAAGCCTCTTTATTGCGGGCGACAAGAACAAGGTCGTAACCTTTTTTTGCGAGTATGAGCGCAATGTCGCGTCCGATGCCGCTGCTTGCGCCTGTTACCAAAGCGGTAGACATAAAAAGCCCTCCTTCGATATATAAATAATTATAATGTAATTGTGAGAAATTGTCAAGTATGCCCAACGGGTCTATTTGTTTTCAAAGGCATCCGCCGTTTTTTTCAAAAGCGCGGGTATATCAAGATGCTGAGGACAGCTTGGTATACACTTTCCGCATTTCAGGCATTCCGACGCCAAAAGCGAATAAGCGGCATACCTTCGGTAATACATACCCGCATTGCCAAGGTTATTTGTCATATGCAGGGTGTTGAAGGCTGCAAAATATTCGGGTATGGGTATACTCTTAGGGCATTTTTCCGTACAATATCTGCATTTTGTGCATGGGATAGCCACATTTTTGTTTACTATATCGGCTGCCCTTTTTATTATCTCCAGGTCTTCGGCGTTCAATTCCTTTAAATTGTCGATTATGTCGGTGTTTTCAATGACCTGTTCAAGCTCGTTCATTCCGCTCAGCACCATGGTCACGTTTTTTTGCGATGCCGCAAAACTCATAGCCCAAGCCGCATTCGACATTTTGCCGTTTCGCGCCCTCAGCAGCTCTTCAGCCTCTTTCGGCAGGTTTATAAGGCTGCCCGCTTTGTTCGGCTCCATGACCGTAACGGGCTTGTTATATTTTTGGCATATCTCAAGGCAGGCGCGCGATTGTACGGTCGGGCTTTCCCAGTCTATGTAATTGAGCTGGAGCTGGACAAAATCGATATTCTTCTGTTCGCTGAGCACTTTTTCAAGCAATTCGGGCTTATCGTGGAACGAAAACCCGAAACGTTTTATCCTGCCTTCCGAAATCTTTTTTTGTATAAAATCAAAACCGCCGTATTCAACGCTTTCACGGTAGCTTTTTGACCATATGTTGTGCAGAAGATAATAATCGAAATATTCCACGCCGCAGCGTTTCAGCTGTTCTTCAAACAAAACGGGATAGTCGGCGCTGCCCGTTACCCTTATGGTCGGCATCTTGTCGGCAATAAAGAAACTGTCGCGCGGATACCTCTCCACAACGGCTTTTCTGAAGGCGTCCTCACTTTTTTGACCGTGGTAGCCGTAGCCCGTGTCAAAATAGTTGAACCCGCGTTTCATAAACTCGTCGACAAGTTTTTTTGTTTTTTCAATGTCTATGCTGCTGTGGTCTTTTTCGTCAAGCAAAGGCAGCCGCATAAACCCGAACCCTAATTTTTTCATAAAATACCCTCTTTCATATCGTCATATATTGAGCAGCATTGCCGCAATATTAAAGAAAATAAGTATAGAGCAGGCGTCGACTATCGTGGTTATGAGCGGCGCAGCCATAATGGCGGGGTCGAGCCTGAGTTTTGATGCGATTATAGGCAGCGTGCAGCCTACGATTTTGGATACAAGCACCGTCAGCATAAGCGTTATGCCAACAACTACCGCTATGGACGCCGTTGCAAACTCGGTCGAGTTATGATACATAATAAATATCCTTACGGAGTTTACCACTGCAAGTATAGCGCCGACAACAAGGCTTATCCTCATTTCTTTAAAAATGACTTTAAGCAGGTCTTTTGCGCTCAGTTCATTCAGCGCAAGACCGCGGATAACAACGGTAGAGCTTTGCGAACCGCAGTTGCCGCCCGTATCCATAAGCATGGGTATAAATGATGTAAGTATGGGTATAGTCAGCAGTTTATCCTGATATTTTGTTATTATAAGCCCCGTGAAAGTTGCCGAGAGCATAAGGAACAAAAGCCACATGATACGGTTTTTTGCATGAACAAGAACGGGAGTGTCAAGATAGCTGTCCTCGCTGTCGTCGGGCTGTATACCTGCCATCAGCGCGAAGTCCTCTTCGGTTTCGTCCTCTATTACGTCAACGGCGTCGTCGATGGTAACTATGCCGACGAGCCTGTTTTCGTTATCGACAACGGGCATGGCGACAAAATCGTATTTTTTCATCTGGTTTGCCACAAACTCACGGTCGTCGCCCGTTTTTACGGATATAACGTTATCTTCCATTATATCGTCTATAACATCGTCGGGGTCTGCAAGCAGCAGCGTTCTGATGGATATTGCGCCAAGCAGCTTTCTGTCGGCGGCGGTCACATAACAGGTGTATACCGTTTCGCTGTCAAGACCCTGTTTTCTTATTTTGTCAAATGCCTGTTTTACGGTCATACCGCTTTTAAGACCGACATATTCGGTCGTCATTATGCTGCCCGCGCTTTCGCTGCCGTATTGCAGCAGCTGATTTATGGTCGCACGGGTCTCGCTGCCGGTCTGCGCAAGTATGCGCTTGACAACGCTTGCGGGCATCTCTTCAAGAATATCAACAATATCGTCCATGTAAAGGTCGCCAAAGACGTCTTTCAGCTCGGAATCACTGAAATTTTTGATGAGCATTTCCTGATTGTCGTTTTTTATATAGACAAAGACTTCCGCTGCCAGCTCTTTCGGCAAAAGCCTGAAAACAAGCGGTATCTCCAAAGGCGTCAGCTCGTCGAGCAGCATGGCTATGTCGGGCGCTTGAATATCCGAAAGCATTTCTTTTAATTGGTTGTACTGCTTTGATCTTATAAGTTCACGGGTCTTTTCAAGCATTAATATCATCTCCGTTTCAGTCGTTCAACTGTTTTATTTTTTTTATGGCGTCCTCGGTCGGCGTTATATAAGCCGTTTTGTTTGTGTCGTATATTACAAATCCGGGTCTTGCGCCGTTTGGCTTGTGAACATTGCGCTTTTGCGTATAATCCACGGGTACAAGCGAAGAACCGCGGGCTTTGCTGTAAAATGCCGAAAGCAGTGCCGCCTCGGTCAAAGTGCTGTCGGGTATCTCTTTGCCGCCCGAAACAACAATGACGTGAGAGCCGGGTATATTTTTTGTATGCAGCCATATATCGCTGCCCCTTGCGGTCTTTAAAGTCAGTTCGTCGTTTTGTATATTGTTTTTGCCGACATATATATCAAACCCGTCCGAAGATAAAAAATGCATCGGTCTTGATTTTTTGACGGTCTGTTTACCTTTTTTTGGGGCTTCTTTTTTAAGATAACCCTGTTCACGCAGTTCACGGCGTATTTCTTTTATATCCTGTTCGTTTTCGCAGTTGGCGACAGCCGCAAGTATGCTTTCAAGATAATCAAGTTCCGCATCGTTGGCTGCGGTCTGTTCTTCAAGCGCCGCAAAGGTGCGTTTTGCCTTGGCATAGCGGCTGAAATAACGCTGCGCATTCTCTGCGGGCGTGAGCGCGCCGTCAAGCGCTATTTCCGTTTCTTCCTGCTCTTCGCTGTAAAAGTTCACAAGTCGGACGGTAGTCATACCCTGTTTGACCGAGTAGATATTCGCCGTCAGCAATTCTCCGCAAAGCCGCAGATATTCGCGCGCCTCGACTTCTTTAAGCTCTTTTTGCCATATATCGCGTTTTTTTACGCAGCGTTCTATATTTCGGCTTATTATATGCCTTAGATCGGCTGTCTTTTGATTTATGCGGTATACGGCGTCCCTTGCGGAATAAAATTTTTCAGTCGCCTCCGACGGGGTATTGAATATCTCCTCTTCAAGACCTTTGAATTTGTTGAGCGCAAAGGGCGTAAAGTCCGTTGTTCTGCCGTCGCTGTAAACTATCCTCGGTTCATATTCCGCCTTTTGTATCTTTGCAACGACCGAGGCAAAACTGTTAAAAAGCCTTTCGCGTTCGGTGTCGTCAAGCATGGCGGCGGGTTTGTCGCAGGCGACATCGGCATTGAAACATATCTCGTCGGCAATAACGGGGCTTATGCCGGTATAACCTTTGTATATAGCCGCAAACGCCTTGTCGTTCCGCTTTTCTTCAAGAACGTCGTCAAAATTATTGCGGTCGAGCAAAAGTGTATCACGCTTGCCCTGCGACGGCGGAAGAACATAGGTCTTACCCGGCAATACCTGTCTTACGGAGCTTTTGTCAAAACTGACGTGCCTTATACATTCAAGAATATTGTTGTTTTCGTCCGTAAGTATCAGATTGCTGTGCCTGCCCATTATTTCGAGTATAAGCGTTTTTATGACCTTGTCCCCCATTTCGTTGAGAGTTTCGGCTTTTATATTGACAATGCGGTCGAATGAGGGCTGAGTTATCTCTATGATTTTGCCGCCTTGTAAATGTTTTCTTAGTACCATGCAGAAAAGCGGCGGTTCGGACGGATTTTCACGGTTTTTTTCGGTAAGATGCAGCCGCGGATGAGATGGATTTGCCGTCATCAGCAGTTTGTGATTCACCCCAAAGCCTCTTATACCAAGTATTATTTCATCGGATTCGGGCTGATATACCTTGTCTATCCTGCCGCCGACTGTTTTTTTGCGCAGTTCGCATAAAATGCTGTTAATCATTATACCGTCAAATGCCATTTTTATTCACCTCACAAAAATTGCGGTTTTCTCTATTATATAATATTTCGCCCCTAAAAGCAATAACAAAGAGAATATTGAAATTCGCCCCCAAAAAAAGCGGCACGCTTATTTGTTGTACCACCCATACCGTCAAAAACTTTGATTATAAAACTAACTTAAAGCGTCGCAGACTAAAATCCGCAGGCGGAATCGAATTTCGCCGAGGAAAACAGCGAGTTTCAAGACGGAGTCGCCGGAACGAGCTGTTTATACCTCTGCTGGTTAAACTCGAAAAAGCCCCGATAGGGCTTTTTCGATATGCAAAGCGGTACGCTTATTTGCGTACCGCCTTATTATTTTATTTTGCCATTATACCGAGTATTTTGTTGCTCCTGCTTATAAATTCGGTCATTTCCTCATTTGTAAGCGCTCTGTGGCTCATCACAGCCAAATCGTAAATTTGTTTGCAGATAAGCGACACATCGTCTTTTCTGTCATCACTGTCCTTCAGTTCAAACAATTTCTTTACAACCGGATTGTTTGCGTTAAGCACGAGCGTTTCGTCCGCAGGCATATTGTTAAGCCCCGACATACCGTACATAACGGACATTTCCTGCATACGTCTTGACTGTTCGCTAAGCTCTATCATGGCGCTTACTTCGTCGCTTGTCAAAGCCTCGACTTTTATCTTCAGGTTTTCTTTGCCAAGGTCGGCTTTGAAAAGCTCCTCAAGGGCTTTTTGCTGTTCTTCGCTTGTTTCGCCCTCGCCTTTGAGCATTTCAGTAACAGCCGAGTCTATACGCTCAAAGCGCACGCCCTCGCCGTATGCTTCCATAAACGAAACAAAGGGTATGTCAAGTTTGGTATCCAGCACGACTGCCTCCATGCCGTTATCTTTGAACATTTTTATATACTGCGCTTGCTGCTGAGGGTCGCTTACATAAAATACCTTATTTTCGTGTTTTTCCTTTGCTTTGTCCTTATATTCGCCAAGAGTGACATATTCGCCCTCGGTCGTTCTGAAAAGCAGGTTTTCTTTTACTTTATCAAAGAAATCATGTTCGCGCATGCAGCCGTATTTGATAAACGGGCTTATATCGTCCCAGAATTTTGAGTATTCGTCACGGCTCTTTTTGAAAAGGCTGTTCAGCTTATCCGCAACCTTTTTGGTGATGTATTTGCTCATTTTGGTAACATAGCCGTCATTTTGCAAAAAGCTTCGGCTGACGTTGAGCGGAAGGTCGGGGCAGTCGATAGTGCCTTTTAAAAGCAGCAGAAATTCGGGGATGACCTCTTTCAGATTATCCGCAATAAACACCTGATTGTTGTAGAGTTTGACCTGACCTTCGATAGACTCCAGTTCGTGTTTGAGTTTCGGGAAGTAGAGTATTCCTTTCAGTCTGAACGGATAGTCCATATTCAGATGTATCCAAAAAAGAGGTTCGTTAAAGTCCATAAATACCTTATGGTAAAATGCTTTGTATTCCTCGTCCGTACATTCGCTCGGCTTTTTGAGCCATAAAGGCGCTATGTCGTTTATCGGCTTTGGTTCGTCTTTTTCGTCATCCTCTATGGGTTTTTCGGATTCCTTTTTAAGCTCTTCAATATCTTCAAGATATATCTCAATAGGCATAAAATAGCAGTATTTTTCGAGTATTTCCTTTAATTTCCACTTATCGAGAAAGTCCTTGCTGTCCTCGCCTATATGCAATGTAACTGTCGTTCCGCGTTCGCCGCGGCTGCTTTCGTCCAACTCGTATTCGATGCCGCCGTCGCATACCCAGTGAGCCGCCTGCGTGCCATCGCCGTAGCTGAGAGAATCTATTTCTACTTTGTCTGCGACCATAAATGCCGAATAAAAGCCAAGACCGAAGTGACCGATAATATCGTTGCCGCCGTCGCCCATTTGTTCCTGATATTTGGTTATAAAGTCGTTTGCGCCAGAAAAAGCTATCTGTGTGATATATTCCTTTATTTCGTCCGCAGTCATACCGATACCGTTATCGACGACCTCTATGACCGAGTTTTCTTTATCAAGACGAACGGTAATTTTATATTTTTCGTCGTCGGCGACTTTTGCCTCGCCCATATCCACAAGTTTTTTGAGTTTGTTTACGGCATCGCAGCCGTTACTTACAAGCTCACGAAGGAAAATATCACTGTCGGAGTAGAGCCACTTTTTTATTACCGGTAAGATATTTTCGCTGTTTATAGATAAATTGCCTTTTTCCATGATTTCCATCTCCTATATGATTTGTTTTCGGTTTTTTGGGGCTTTGCCCCTGACCCCACAAGCCTTTTGGAAAAAGGCTTGACCTAAAAACCGTAGTTGTTACCTTTTTTGTGATGTGTACTGTAAGAATTAAATCAATGCAAAAATAAAATTTTCTTTTGAATAAATTCTTATAATATGTATTACAAGAATCAAATCAATGTAAGAAAAATTTTGTATTTCCTTGGCAGATGTGAATTTTCGTTCCGAAAATTCTAACGCTTCGGAGTTTTTGCTTCGCAAAATTCTCCTAAACGCTACATCTGCCAACCCTTCGGGTCGGAAATAAAATTTTTTTTGAATAAATTCTTATAATATGTATTATATCACAAATTTGGAGTTTGTCAAGAAAAAATTAGCACTCATTTTGAGTGAGTGCTAACAAAAAATATGTTATCATTGTATATTTAAACCGACAAGTAAGCGCCTACCGCTTTTAAAGAGGCAGGTAACATACTTGTCGGTCAAAAAGCGATTGCCGCATTCATGCTTTACTTATGGTATTATATATTTTCGTATATCTATATTCTTTTCCCTTGCCATATCCAACAGTTCGCTTTCGGACGCCGCGTCTATATCAAAGGATTCTATCAATGCTCCGCCAAAACCGCCGCCGAAATAAGCACCGTAGCATTCTTCCTTCATATCGTCCCTTAATTCTTCAAAATCTATATTCATATCAATTTCCACCCTTTTCCTTTTTATCATTTAACATCTCTATTGTATTTCCCTGACCTCTCAGCCACATATCGACCCCGTCGCCGTATACTTCGGCTGTTATGTACCAGCCGTTTTCATTATGTTTTGTTATTTCGGCAGTGGGGAAACGGTCAAGAACGGATTCTATGCTTAGCCCCTTATACAAAAATCTTATTGTCCGCAATTCGCCGCCGAACATAAATTGTACGCGTTTTCTGAATTCACCTTCTTCAAAGCGGTCGGCGTAAGGTACTCTGAAAGTTTCTTCAAGCACCTCATATTCGACTATCCTGTCTATCCTGTAGATAGTCGGGAACGGTCTTTTGGGAACGTCGGGCATTTCCTCACTGACGGAAATATAAGCGCAAAGATAAAAATAATATTCTGAAAACATGATACCTACGGGTTGTATCATACGTTTTACGGCATCTATCTCTTTCAGTTTGTTATACCTTATACGCATAAGCTTATGATTGTAGACCGCATCGCTTATATCCCACATACGCTCCACAAATTTCTGTCCGTGATGGGGTTCGAGATAATGAAATTTTTCATTTGATATAAGCTCCGATATTCTTTTTTTATATTTTTCGGGACTGCACATTCTTAGCAGCTTATCTATAATAGGCATCATCTCTTCGTTTACAAGTGCACGGCTTTCAAGCAATATTTTACAAACGGTAAATATTTCGCTGTTTGTAAAATTTTCGTCATTTATGTTTGTAAGCCTGTAGGCATTTATTTTTCGTTCATATACAAGCTCTTTATTGCTTTCAAAATTATTTGCAAGATACGCTCTTATATCGTCTATATCACGCTGTATTGTTTTTTTATTAACGTTAAAGCGCTTTGATTCTTCGTCCTTTGAAATGACGTTGCCCTTTAATAAACGGGTGTATAAACTCATAATGCGTTCAACCTTTTTATCCATACGCTGCCTCCATGCAATTACCTGTTGTATATGCAAAAACTTTCAGACGATGAAACCTATGGTTTTTTTGGATCTTTTCTCCGTAAGGTCAATATTTTCATCGGATATATAATCCTCCACATCGGAAAGGATTATCAGGTAATCATCTGCCGAATTATTGTCATCTGCCCTTAAATTCTGATTCATTATTACCTGGTCTATGATATTGCGCAATGTTCTTGCGTTTGCAAAATTCGGTCTTTCTCTGTACCATTCGGCAATATCAAGCAGTTTGTCAAGAGCATCTTCCGTTATTTCGTATTTCTTTTTTTTCAAAAACCGTTTTGCTATCTCGCCGAGTTCTTCCCTTGAATAATCGGGGAAATCAAGTTTAAACTGTATCCTCGATTCAAAACCGGGATTAGATGAAAGCATTTCCTGCATTTCGTTTTTATACCCTGCAAGTATCACGCAGAATTTGCCCCTTCTGTCTTCCATTTCTTTCAGCAGCGTTGCTATTGCCTCTTCGCCGTAATCTCTGCTGCCCGAACCGATATTAAGGCTGTATGCCTCGTCTATAAACAGAACACCGCCCATTGCGTCTTTTATTTTAGCCGATGTTTTCGGGGCTGTTTCACCGACATATTTGCCTATAAGACCTTTTGCGTCGGTTTCAACCAGCTTTGCCTCGGGAAGAACGCCCGCATCAGCCAAAATTCTTGAAATTATGCGCGCGACTTCGGTTTTGCCCGTACCGGGGTTGCCGTAAAAGCACATGTGCATATTGAGTTCTGCATTGCCTGCATTTCTTTTGGCATAAGCTTTGATTTTTTTTACCGTACGCTTTATTTCGGCTAAGCCGATAAGGCTTTCAAGTTCTTCTTCGCCGGTAAGTATTTTTTTCTTGTGCGAGCTGCCTGTTACGGGCAAAGCGATATTTGCATCGGCTATGTATTTGTTTACATCATAAATGCCTATCTCTTTTTCGTCCGTTCCCATACAGCGAAGATTCTGACACATTATGACCTGATCGAGAATATTCCTCATTTCTCTTGCGTTTGCAAAATTAGGCTCTTTGCGTTTTACGTCGGTTATATCAAGTATCATCTCTCTTGCGGCGCCGTCAAGAATATACTTGCGGTTTTCAAGCATCAAATCGGCTATCCGACCAAGCTCGTCCCTTGAATAATTCGGGAAATCTATCTCAAACTGTATTCTGGATCTAAAGCCCGGGTTGGTGGCTATCATTTCGTCCATCTGATTTTTATATCCCGCAAGGATAACGCAAAATTTTCCGCGGTAATCTTCCATAGCCTTTATCAGCGTAGCAACAGCTTCGTGACCGTAATCAAAGCCTGCATCGGGTGTTGCAAGCGCATATGCCTCGTCTACAAACAAAACACCGCCCATTGCCTCTCTTACCGCAGACATTGTTTTTATCGGCGTTTCGCCGAGATACTGACCGACAAGCCCCGAACGGTCTACTTCGACCACATTTTTTGTCGGTAATATTTTGTTTTCATACAAGATACCCGCAATTATTCTTGCGACCTCAGTTTTGCCCGTTCCCGGATTGCCGTAAAAGCACATATGCAGGTTCAGCGTACCCTTTTCTTTATTTGCTATAGTGTATGCTTTTATTTTTTGTATGCTTTCTTTGACTGTGGAAAGGCCGATCATTGAGTTCAGCTTTTTTTCGCTCTCGCCGATATTCACTAGACCCGACGAATTTATACCCATTACATTGAATTTATCAGCCTTTATCATTTTGTTGTAAAGTTCAAAAAGCTCGTCTTCGGTTTTGCCCTCAAGAAAATTTTCCGCAATTATATTATTGACATCGACATATCTTTCCGAAAAGAGTCCGGAAAAATATTTCAATATCTCATCGGTGTCATAGAATTTGTCATTAGCGTAATATCTGTACTGCTCCGACAGTGACGGTGATTTGACCGTTACCTCTATATCCTTCCATAATATATCGATCATTTCGGTCATTTCTTCGGTCCCGTCGCTGAAAATATCGACTTCATATCTTTTGTTCAGAACGGTATTTGTCTTTTCAATGCATTTTTGTATTTCTTTTATATAATCGGGAATTATTTTGTTGCCGTTCTTATCTTTTTTGATTTTAAGATATTCGGGCGGTTTTTTCATATGCGCTTTGCCGTAAATATTATTGAGCCTGATAAATTCATATATCTTTTTTATAAGTTTGGGCAGTTTTTTTAGAAGTTCGGTTATAAACGGCGAATATTCCTCATTGGGGTATTCTCTGTAGAAAAGCTCCGTTTTCGGCAGTTCCGTTTTTTTAAATTCAGGGATCTCGGCATAGCCCAATTTTTTTAATGCATCTGTAAGTATCTCGTCGCTTTGCTCTGTTTTTTTATTAAGCGACGAAAAATCTATTTTGTATTTGTTTTTAAATTCGTTGCATTTATATTTTTCTATCTGCTCGACGGTTCGTTCAAGATGCATTATAAACTGCTCTGTTTTTTCTGCGGAACATACGTAATTTTGTATTTTGTCAAAATTCGGGAAACGATTATCGTCTTTTTGTTTTTTGACCGCAAAAAGCTCCTCTTGCTGAATATTTCCGATCTCCGTTTTAAGTATAAAATTTTTTATTTCATAAAGCAATTTATCACTGCGCTCATATGGCATTTCAAACATAGGATAACCGCAAGTCGGACAAACACATACCTTGGCGCTTTCTTTTATATGACCGCAGCATATGCATTTATGTTCCTTTTTTTCTTGATCATTTTCCATACAGGACACATCCCCTTTGCTTAATAATACTCTGTTTCAAGCGCTTTTCTGACCGCATCAAGCGGTGTCGAATAAAATATTGTTTCTATTTCCTGTTTCAGACCGTCGGCTAAAATATCGTATTCGCCTTTGATGTCCTCGGGCAGCATAATTTTTGATGCGCCTGCATTTGATACCTCGACGAACATTTCTTCAAGCTCTGCCGTAACGGGCTGCAAACTGCCCGACATAACGACTCTGCCCGCAATGACCAGCGACGGCAAGACAGCTTTGCCCGACAAAGCCGAAAACAGACCCACAACTTCGGCAACGGATACTTCGTCGCTGACGCCCCTGTTTTGCATATCGTTAAAGTAAAGACCGTAATCATAGTTTTCGTGATCTCTTTTTATTATATCGGGAGCGTATTCCTTAAAATAGTTAAATGCTGCCTGAAGGCTGTCTTTAACGTCTTTTTTTGCATATCCAAGGCCTTCCACATTGTTGAAGTTAAATTTGCCCGTACCTTCCATTGTTTTGTTTTCAAGCCTGTAAATGCCTATCTTGCCGTCCACGGACTTTCCTACGGCATAGACATGACCCGCTTTTTCCTTGCCGCTGTAAACAAGCGTACCGTTGGCTACCTCGGGCAGCTCCGTAATAAATTCCTCGCCCGTTTCGAGGTCGATATATCCAAGCTGTACATCCGAAAATTCACCGGGGTTCATTTTCCTGAGCTGTTCTTTTACCCTGCGTCTGCATTCTATCGAATATACAAGCAGTTCGCGCGCTTCTTCCTTTGTTATTTTCTCATCGGGGAATATAAGTTTTGCCAGCCCCGAAAAAGTCTTTCTGACAGCGGTATCATCTCTTGTGTTGAAATTATCGTTAAGAGAAAAATATTCGCCGAAAGCATTTGTAAAATCATATTTGCGCATCAGATGGCAAAATTCTGAAAAACAATCGGAAATAAGACCGTAACCCTGAGTAAAGAGCGACGAACGCAGTTTTGGCGTTTCCCAACCGGGCAGATAAGCATGTATACGATCGAAAAAAGCCGAATCGTTGTTAAATCCCTCGGGGAAAGGTTCAAACAGGTTTGTTGTGCGCATCATATCGGCAACGCTTTTGAATGTGTTGCCCTCAAAAGCTATTGACGCATCGGAAGTGATAGAATTTGTACCCCTTGCAAATGACCCGTTTGCCATATAGTTTTTCATTATCTGTATCATATCGTCCGAAAATTTACTCATACCGCCTACTTCGTCAAAGGCTATACAGTCCCAATTGCCGACAAGTCCCACCGTACGTGATGACATATTGTAGAACATATTTGAAACGGTCGTATATCCGCTGCTCATAAGTATAGAGTAGGGCGATAATTCGCTGTAAGCGTGTGATTTGCCTGTACCCCTCGGTCCAAGCTCGACAAGGTTGTAATTTTTCTGAATGAACGGCACAAACCGCAATAAATAATGCAGCCTTTGTTTTTTGCTCAACTCGGACGGTTCGTATCCGGCAGAACGCAGTATCAGCTCTATCCATTCGTCAGTCATGAAATTTTGCCTTGCCTCCTTCATCTCGTCAATATCCAAATTGGGCATTTGTATCGGCTTTATTTGGCTTATCTCAAAAGGCGAATCATATCTCGACCTCTGCTTTTTGATTTTTTTCTGTCTTTTGCGGTTGCCGAAAATATCGTCACTGTACAGGTCGTCGTCTTCTTTTTTAAGCCCCGTATAATTTATTTTGATTATGCACCATATACCGCCTATAAGCATTTTCTGATTATGTACGACCAAATCGGGGCTGATCTCAAACGGATCTATATTCAGGTTTGTAAAATAAGCAATATACTTGTCCTCGTGTTCGTTCAGAACGACCGTTATTTTATCTATTATGGTATATTGACCGTTTTCTTTTATCTTAGATTTTATATATTCGCTCTGATCGGGGCGCACATAGTTTTCGCTCAGTATTCTACGTATCTTTTCAAGACCGATATTTACAGAATCTTCGTCATCGGTCGCGCAATACATACCAAGCAGATATTCAAGCACATAAGTAGGCACGTTTGCTCCCTTTTTCATAAGCATTGTAAGGTCTTTCCTTACAGCTTTACCCGGGAAAACTTCAAGTAATTTTTCTTCCAATTCCGTCATATACACACATCCTTTGCCAAAATTTGCGTTTTTGCCGTGTTACGTCGTATCACGTCAAAAACATTGATTATACGCCGTTCAGAAATCAAAACTGTCCGTTCCGAGGAATGTAAGTTTTGCCTCAAACGGTATTCTTGCAACAACATCATAACCGCTTTGACCTTCTTCACGTACCATAAGCTCATATTTGCTGCCGCTGTCATCACGTGTATTAAGGCTGAATTGCACCCTGTCCGAAACCAAGCTGCCGTCCTTTATTTCCACAGTGCGCCGCTCGTTCAGCACGTGACCTATCTCGTCTATAAAGAAAAGCTCATAGTTTACATTGCCGTAATATTCATTGTCGACAACAAATCTCATACTGAATATACTGTTTGTTATAACAAAATTTTCTTTAAGCGGATGCAGAACAACGGGCGTTTTTGTTGCTGTTATCCTGTACATTTCCTTTGGCAGTTTCTTTGCGGCTTGTTTTTTATGAATGCCGTTTTCGGCAAAACGTTTCATATTTTGTTTGGATATTTCCGCCAATTTGTCAAGCGTTTCTTTCGGCAGTGCCTTACCGCTTAGGGAAGATACTCTTATGGGGTGGCAGACAAAATATATTATCTGTCTGTTGACCGACATAACATTCATAATTTCCATAGCCCTTTCAAGCCTCTCGGCATCAAGGTTCACAAACGGGTCGTCTAAAATGATAAACGGCTGTTCGCTTTCAAACAAGGTATCCACAAACGCCAGACGCATACAAAAATCTATAAGGTCGCAGTAGCCTGCGCTGTATCCCTCCGCAGTATGCGTGTTGCCGTTTTCCTCTATTGAAACCTTGAAATCCATATCCAAAACGCCCTGCATAACATCGCTTTCAAGCCATATGTGCATATATTTGTTGAAAGTATCCTCCACTTTGCCAAGGTAACGGTCTGCAAGATTGCCCTTTGCTTTTTCGATAAATGCTATCGTCTGCTTTAACGTCTGTAAATTGCTTTGCGCTTTTTGTTTTTGGTCGTAAAGTCCGTTAAGTCTGCAAAGGTTCTCTTCATATTTTTCAAGCGATCTGTCAGCCCTTATTATAAAATCATTTTTTTGTGTATATTCGTCCCTTAATTTATCTCTTTTACTTTCAAGAGCTTCTATTTCGGCACGCATCTGCGCTCCGCTGCTGCTGAGTTTTGTTTCGGCGTCTTTGATATTTTTTAAAATACCTTCACGCTGTCTTTTAATAGTTTCCGACTGGGCGTTTAATTTTTTGAAACTGTCAACGGCATTTGTTATTATATCCAACATTTTATTGTTATCGTCTGCTGTGACATTAAATTTGGCGGTAAAAGCGCCGACCTCGTTTTCAGCCTTTTTATAAGCCGTGTTCAGAGCATTATATTCATTCGTTTTGTTGCCTATGTCGGATTTGAGAGCCTTGGCATCTTCAATATCTTTTTGTACCGAATCAAGCCTTTCCGTAAACTCAAGGTCTGCAAAACGCTCATTCAAAACGGAAAGCTTTTTCTGAAGTTTTGCCTTTGTTTCTTCCGTATTCTTTTTTCTGTTGGCTTTTCTTTGTATACTTTCATCCAATTTTTGCCTGTAATTTTTATAAACGGCAAACATATCGGCTGCTTTGTCAAGCTTTTCCGCATAATCGGAGAGTTCGGCGAACATACCTATTTTTTCAAGTATTTCGTTTGCCGAGTTTATATTGAGTGCTATATCCGAATCAAGTTTTTTGAGTTCCTTTTTAAGCTGTGCCGTTTTGTCCGACTCATTGCCCGAAAGTTCTTTTTCGCTAAAACCGTATTCCGCAAGGAGTTTTTTCTTCTTTGCCATGGCTGCCGCATGAGCTTTTTTCAGTTTGTTATACTCGTTTGCGGCGTTTTGCAGATATTCGACGGCATCTTCCGGGGAAAGCTCCGTTATTTCATCGAAATTTTGGGTCGCTTTATATATGAGTTCCTTCTCTTGCTCGCGCAAAGAATATATTTCCTCGGCTTTTTCGTTATATGTTTTCTTTTTTGCCTTTGCCGCATAATACGCCTTTGCCGTATCCGTAAAACGGATAATATCGGCTTCGGTCGGAACAGAGCCGTTGTTCCACTTGTCTTTCCATTCGTTCACAACAGCTTCTTTATTTCTTATATCAAGTTGGATGGTTTCTGTTTGCCTGCTTATATCGTCTATGGTTTTTTGGGTTTCCGAAAGAGCGGTTTCCGTTTCGTGTTTCTTTTTCAGCTTTTCCTCGTTGACGGTTTTTGCCTTTTCGTATTCGGCATAGTCTTCTTTATATTTCTTTGCGAGGGTCATGCCGTACACTGCCGCTCCCGCGCCCAATACCGCAAGCACAAACAACGCCGGCATTACGGCAATACCGAGCAAAACGCCCAATACCGCCGCTGCAATACCGCAGCCGAGCAAAACGCTGCCGAGTTTTTTGTTTTTCCCGTTGGGTAAATTCAGTTCCTCGTTTATGTTGCCGTATTGTTCCAAGGCAAGTTTAAGGCTGTCGGCTTTGCCTTTTTCCCCGACAAGCTTTGCAGTCAGCCCATCGACCTCAAGTTTTTTGCCTGTGATAAAGTGTAAGGCTTCAAGCACCTTGCCGGATACTTCCGTATCGGGTCCTTCATGCTGAAATTCCGACAGCAGCTTTTCTTCGCTTTCGGACAGAGCGAATGCATTCAGTTCCGCAGTTTTTATATCTATACGGCGCTTGGTATCTATAGCATTTTTCAATTTTAAAATGCTGTCCTTTACATATTTTTCATCGTATTTTTCTTTTTGCGCCGTTGATGAGGTATCGAGTTCCGCGCAAATATCGGAATATTGTTTTTTTGCATATTCCCACTTTTGCTCTTCGGCGGCGGCTTTCGCCTTTTTATCCGACTATAAACGCACAAGCCTGTCGGTCTCTTTTTTTAATTCCGCCGCCCTGCCCAATTTATTTACATAATCAGGATATGCGTTGACGACACGGTCTATTGTTTCGTATTCATTAGGTATCTCTTCGACGGTTTCTTCGTCTTTTACCGACAATATACCCTGTAATTCACCGTAAATACGGCGTATCTCGGCTATATCCGAAACATCCGGTATACTGCCTTCATAAAATTCCGTATATTCGCGGTATCTGTCGTTTAAATTTTTTAATTCTTCGGCAATAACTTTTATCTTTGCCGAATCCTTTTCCATTTGTGTTATTTTGTATTTTATGTTATCCGTTTCTTCACTGTCGGGTATGTTATTCCCCAATATTTGTTGGGATTCGGAAAGTTGTAAGGTTATGTCGGCTAAACTCTTTTCAACTTCGTCAAGTTGTTTTTTATAAGCCTCGATTTTTTGCCTTGCGCCCGATGTTTTTTCGTATTCCGCTTTTTTTGCGGCAATGTCTTTTTCGGTATCGCCGATAATGCGGTCTATTTCAACTATCCTGTGTCTTGCCTCGTCTTGCTTGTCGATTTCGTCTTTCAGTTCGGACAATTCGTCTTTCAGTGTATTTATTGCCCTTTCAATATCGTAAATTTTGCCTTTTTGACCTCTTTTTTCATACTCTTTTGTTTTTTCGGTAAGCTCGGTTATTGCTTCGTCATACATTTCAAGGTCATTAACATTGCTTACAATTGCATTCAGCCTTGAATGTATGCTGAGCATGGCGGTTTCCATTTCGGGGCTGTTATGATTTATAAATATACTGCGCTGAAATGCATTTGCATCAAGGTGAAAGAGTTCTTCGCCGATATTTTCCGTTTCAAATTTTGCGGGACGCCCCGTTTCAAGCTCGACTATCTTTACCTTATCCATACGTGCCTGCGCCCCGAATTGACGGGTTATGCGGTAGGTCTTTCCGCCTGCCTCAAAATCAAGCGTACCGCCGTATACGCCGCCTTGCCACGGCAAATATCTTTTTCTTTCGTTTTCGGTTATATTTTTTGAATTTTTTGTAGTAATGCCGTACAGCATTACTTTGAGAAAAACGGCAAATGTTGTTTTGCCCCAGCCGTTATCGTGAAGGATGATATTCAGACCATCCTCAAAATCATGGTCGTAATTCTGCAATATGCCAAAGTTATCTATATGACAGCTTAAAAGTTTCATTCCTCATTCACCGACCTTCCGCAAAGTACATTCCAACCGCAGGATATTATTCTGTTTCTCTCAGCCGTACTCAAAGTGTCGTCCTGCAATGCAAGCCTTACAAATTCGCTTTTGAGCGATATATCGTTTTCAAAATCCGCCTCGTCTATGTACATGACGGTATTGTCATAAACTTCGGCATAAAACAGCCTGCGTTTTATTGTTTCGGCAATGGCGGCGGTATCCGGCATAAAGCCGAATTTTGCCTTGCCCGTCAGATTTATTCTCAGAAACGTTTCATATTTATAATCTTGAATTATTCGGTTTATTTTTCTATCTATGCTTTCACGTGTATCTTCGACGGTGATTTTTACTTCCTTTGTTTCGTATACAAATTTATTTTGTACGACTTCTTTGAACGAAAGACTTTCTGGATCAAATATTGAATAACCGTGCTTTTCGTCCGCATCTTCATAACCCGAAGCCTCAAACGGTATAAGTTTAATTTTGCCTTCGGGCAGACCGTTCAAAAAAAGCTCACCGCCGGTTCTTTCGATAGAAATACGTTCATTCAAAAAAAAGACCGTATTTTGCTTTATAATAAAAAGACCTTCCTTGCGGTCGTCTTTTGCTGTCGGTCTGCATTCGCTGCTGCCTTCTTTTATTATACGCAAATTTTCGGGAATATCTTTGCGATACATGAGAAGTTTGTATTCATTTTCGCATAAAATCGCCGTAAACCGTAATGTTGTCCGGGTTTTCAGTGTTTCAAAAAAACGGTCTATGCATTTTTCCATAATTCTTTCGCTGCCGAATAAACTGCCCACAAAAAAAACGTCTTTTGTATCCGGCAGTTCGTCTATCAGCTGTGAAAATTTTTCAAATAATATATCTTTCCACTTGCGGATAAGTTTTACATCAAGATTTTCGGAACATTGACGATCCAACTTAATATCTTTAAAAATCATCATATATAACCCTCCTTTTTGATATATGAATATTGTTCTTTTTTATAATAATATTATATCATTAGAAATTAAATTTGTCAAATTTTAGAAAAAATTAAAATTTCGTTTGAGGAAAATAAACAAATTTCAAAATTTCGACCCGTATTTTTTGTAGATTATAGTAAATTGTTATCAAACATAAAAAAACTGCCGCAAATAACATTGATTTGCAGCAGCCTTTATATTATCTTAATTTTTTGAATAACTCGTCTATGTCGATAGGTTTTGCAATAAAATCGTTCATACCGCATTGCTTGGCTTTTTCTCTGTCATCGGCAAAGGAATTTGCCGTGCAAGCCAATATACGCACGGTCTTTGCATCGGGCGCGGAAAGCGCGCGTATAGCTGCGGTAGCTTCGTATCCGTCCATTTCGGGCATAAGCAGATCCATAAGAATAACACCGTAGGTATAAGGTTCGGAATCTCTGAAACGTTCGTATGCTTCTTTTCCGTTTTTGACAAGTTCCGCTTTATAGCCTTTGTTTTCAAGCAATTCAAGCATTATCTCACCGTTCAGCTCATTATCTTCCGCCACAAGCACACGCGGTAGGTCTTTGGCGGTATAGTTATTCTGTTCCCCGGTTTTGGCAACAGGTTCGGCAATTTCCGAAACGAAGGTAAAAGTAAAACTGCTGCCTTTTCCCTTTCGGCTTTCGACCGAGAGTTCACCGTTCATAAGCAGCGCAAGCCTTCGGCTTATAAAAAGCCCAAGCCCCGTGCCTTGATTGCCTTTTGACACCGTACCGAGTTCCTGAGTGAAAAGGTCGAATATACGTTTTTGAAAATCTTCGCTCATACCACAGCCGGTGTCCGAAACAACGGCTTTTGTCAATATTTTGTTATCTTCGGTCTTTTCCTGCCTGAGCGACAAAGAAACGCTGCCGCCTTCGGGAGTGAATTTTCTTGCATTGTCCAGCAGATTCAGCAGGACTTGCTGTATACGTACTTCGTCGCCGAGGATACAGGGATAAGCGGTATCGATATCCACATTGAAAGTCAGCCTTTTTTCGTTCATAGCGCTTTTTACAAGCGAACATACCGTGTCAAGCGTAAGTTCCAGCTCCACAGGGTGCATTACAAGCTCCAGTTTTTGAGCCTGAAGTTTTGATGTATCAAGAATGTCATTTACCAAAGACAAAAGATATTTTGCCGTAACTGTCGATTGGTCAAGGTATGTGTTCAAGCGGCTTAAATCGTCGGTATGCTGCGACATAAGGTAGTTAAGCCCTATCAGACCGTTGAGGGGCGTGCGTATCTCATGGCTCATGGTCGAAAGAAACTGTTCTTTTGCTCTGGCATCTGCGCGTGTTTCCGCAAAGCGCAGGCGCTGACGCCCCAACATCAACAAAAGTACAACTATAATAAAGAACAGCAGAAAGAATATACCGACCGAATAACGATAACGCACCAGAAAATCAGCCATTGTATATTGATATTGATTTTCCATAATGCCCTGAATGGTAAAACTGCCGACCTCGTCTTCCGACATACTGTGTATGGCTTTGTTGAGTATGCTTATAAGTATCTGACCGTCCTCCTGAGAGTTGCCTTCATGGTCGCCGAATTCGACCACAGCCGAGAAACAGAGCAGATCGTCAAGCCCCATTATCGGCATGACTTTCAGATTTTCATATTTTGGTCTGGATATCCAGTATTCAACGACATATTGATTTTGTATAAGAAGATCGGCTTCGCCGTTGTTGACCGCATCAAAACAATCCGATACGGAATCGTAATCCTTCAAAACAAAATTGGGATAAGTTTTGTCGAAAACTTTTCTCAAAGTTTGAGAACCCGTGGATATGGCGACCGACAAGGCGGCATCATAGCTGAAGTTTATATCGTCCTTTGCAACAACGACTTTCCGCCCCTTTATATATGGGTCGCTTATGAGTATGCCGCGGGCATTTTGGTTCTCTTTGTTGTATTCGACACTGGTGACCAGGTCGAAATCGTTGCTAAGAAGATAGTCATAAGTTACCTCGTCATTGGGTAATGGGACGTATTCAAACTCAAGACCGCTGATTTTGGCTATGTGGTCGAACAAATAACGCAATACGCCCGAAAGCTCTCCGTTTTTGTCCGAGAACGAAATAGGTTTTCTGTCTTGGACATAGCCTACTTTTAAAGACCCGTGCGAGGCAATGTAAGCCTCTTCCCGAGGCGTAAGGTCAAGCTTTGTCGGTTTGTCGGCAGCACAGACAGATGCTGCCGTGAAAAACAGTATCATCAATATAACGGTGAATACTGCTTTGTACCGTTTGTTTTTCATACCGACTGCCCTCCTTGATAAAAATTTTATGGATCGTAAGTCCCTGCCTCTTCGGACGGTGGGTACTTACTGTTGTATTTGGTGTCGGAGCCGAATATAAAGGCTTCGCAGAATGAGTACACAGCGTAAGCGGAGTAACCGTCAGCCTTTGGCAGAAGTTTGTACTCATTATTGATTTTATTATATACGATAATGCATATTTTGTCAATATAACAGACATTTCCGGAGTCATTGCTTTATTTGTAGGTTATATTGACATTGACTATGATTCGCACCGCATCAAAAGAACATCCGCAAAATAACGGATGCTCTTTTTTTAAAATTATATTTAACCGATTCGGTAAGCTGCCTTTTGGGCGGCGGATAATTACTGTTGTGTCGGGAACGCGGTGTACAAATATTTTTGGTTATTTCCAGGTATAAGTATGTTCTTCGGTCACAACGCCGTCCATGCGCACATCATAACCGTCTATCAATATCCTGTCGACTATCTGTTGTTCAAAAGCCAGTCCGTAATTTGCCATAGGGCGGTATTCCGAAAGATAACGGTCATAGTATCCGCCGCCGTAGCCAAGCCTGTAACCGTTTTCGTCAAAAGCAAGCCCCGGCGTTATTATAAGCGTTGAAGAATTTGGCACAACGATATTTTCTTCTTTATATTCGGGTTCCATAATACCGTAATGCAGGCGCGTCAGTTCCTTTGTGCTTTCTATTTGCTGAAAGACCATTTTATTCTCACGGGGATTTACAAGAATAGGCACAGCCACTTTTTTGCCATGCTTTAACGCAACGTCTATAAGCGAAATTGTTTCCACCTCCGAGCCGTAACTCACATACGGGAACAGCCATTCCGCTTTTGCGTAAACATCCGTACCGAGAAGCCTGTTTACAATGGCAAGGCTTTTTGCCATAATATCTGCGCGATGCATAGCATCACGCATACATCTGCATTTTTCACGCATTTTTGTTTTATCCACAGTCATCATCCCTCTTTTTTATAGATTTCTTATTTTTTGTTCTTTGCTGCCTTATATTGTATCCATATTATAAACGCTATAGGCAGAAGAATAGGACATACCATAAAAATAATTATCATTATCACAAACAAACAGCCCTTATTGACGGTTACCGGTTGTTGTTCCGTTTTGGGCGCTGTGTTTGTCGGGTATCTGCCGTTGTTTTCGGCGGCGAGGCGCCTGTTGAGTTCCGCCCTTTTCTGCTCATAAAGACGTCTGCGTTCTTCGGGGGAAAGCGAGCTGAGATCCCTTTTTTGGGTATTTTTTTGCGGTGCTTCGCTGCGGTTTTCGCAATTATCAATATCGTGTCTGCTGCTGTTGCCGTAAACATCGTCGGCGCTTTTATTGCCTATGCTGTACGCATCGTCGGTCTTTATATGGCTTGAAACGGTACTGTCGTTATTGCAGGAAAAATCTTCGCCGCTGCTGTTTTTTTCCTTCTCATAATCCATAAGTTTATCCGACCTGCCGCAGTAAGGACACACAGCCGTATCTTCAAATATATTTCTGAAACAACGCTTGCAGTATTTCATTCTCGTTCGCCCCCTGACATTCTCTTTATTACATTATAAAGTATTTTGCACAATAATACAACTTTTGTTTTTTATTTAACAAAGAAATTTTACAGTGCGTTTGCGTTTTTATCCGCTTCATTTATAAAATGACCCGTTGCGGGTATCTTTTCACTGCGGTAATATTCTATATCATCGCTTATAAAGGCGTCTTTTGGCATCATTTTTGTCATTGCGCTGTTTTTCTTCAGATTATACACCTGTATGCCGCCCGAGTTTTTGGTCGCCTTTGCGGGTATCAGTTCCGAGGACAAAAGCATTGCTTTATCGTTATCTCTTACAACGACAATATCGCTTTCTTCGGGCAGGAATATTGCCGCTGTCAATTCCGATTTACCGCTGTAAGCATTTATAAGTTTTTTGCGGTTGACCTTTGTTGCATAGCTCTGCATTTCGATTTTGGCTATTTTTCCGTTTTTATAGCCAAAAAGCATATATCCCGCATAGTCTGTGGTGGCGGCTATATAAACTATGATTTCGTCATCTTCAAGCCCAAGCATATTGTTGAGATATTCGCCAAGACTGCTTGCCTTGCACTCGCTCAGGTCGTATGCCTTGACCTTATAAACATTCTGCTTGCTCGAAAAGAAAAGCACATCGGACTTATTTGTTGTTTCAAGACTTTGCACTATTTCGTCCTCGTCCTTTAGCTTATGTTCATAATTTGTGCGTATTGACGCCTGAAGCGATGCCTGAGTTATTTTTTTGAAATAATTGTGAGCCGTCAAAAACAGCGTTACGCCGTAATCCTCTATAAAATCGTCCGATGTAAGGTCTATCGGCTCTTCCTCATAGATTATTTCGGTTTTTCGCGGCTGACCGAATTTTTTGCCTACGGCTGTCAATTCGTCTGTTATTATATTTTTTATAAGACTGTCGCTGCCGAGTATCTCTTGCAGACGCGCAATATCTTTTTCAAGCGCCTCCGTTTCGTTTATACGGTCAAGCAAGTATGCCTTGTTCAGATTGCGCAGCTTTATTTCGGCTATGAACTCCGCCTGCATCTTGTCAATGCCGAAACCTTCCATAAGATTTGGTATGACCAGACTGTCGTCCTCGGTCTCCCTTATTATTTTTATGGCTTTGTCAATATCGAGTATTATACGTGAAAGACCCGTCAGAAGGTGATGTTTTTCCTGCTTTTTTTGCAGGTCGAATCTTGTTTGGCGTTTTATGCATTCCATACGGAACACAAGCCATTCAGACAATATTTCTTTTATGCCCATTGTACGGGGTCTGCCGTTTACAAGTATATTGAAATTGCAGCTGAAGTTATCCGACAGCGTTGTCATGCTGTAAAGTTTTGCCATCAGCTTGTCGGGGTCGGCGTTTCTTTTTATATCGATAGCTATTTTAAGGCCGTTTATATCCGTTTCGTTGCGTATATCGTTTATCTCTTTTATTTTGTTCTGCTTTACAAGATTTATCACCTTGTCTATAATAATTTCCGTACTTGTGGAGTAAGGTATCTCATATATCTCTATCAGGCTGTTTTTCTTGTCATAGCGGTATTTTGCGCGTATTTTGACACTGCCCCTGCCCGTGTTATAGATATTGTCTATTTCTTTTTCGTTGTAGATAAGCTCTCCGCCCGTTGAAAAATCGGGCGCTTTGAGATATTTTTTTATGTCCGTATCCAGGTCTTTTATATATTTTATTGTTGCCGTACACACCTCTTTAAGATTAAAGCTGCATATCGACGAAGCCATGCTGACCGCTATGCCCGTGTTGGGCGTAACAAGTATATTCGGGAATGTGGTCGGGAAAAGCACGGGTTCTTTGAGTTGACCGTCGTAATTATCTGCGAAGTCAACGGTATCCTTATCTATATCTTTGAATATCTCGCTGCATATGGCGTCTAATTTTACCTCGGTATAACGTGAGGCGGCATATGCCATATCCCGTGAATACTGTTTGCCGAAATTGCCCTTGCTGTCTATGAACGGATGCAGCAGCGCCTCGTTCCCGCGTGTGAGCCTGACCATTGTTTCATATATGGTCGCATCGCCGTGCGGATTGAGTTTCATCGTCTGTCCGACCACATTTGTGGACTTTGTTCTTGCACCGTTTAGCAGCCCCATTTTATACATTGTATAGAGAAGTTTTCTGTGCGCGGGCTTGAAGCCGTCTATCTCGGGCAAAGCGCGCGAAACGATAACGCTCATGGCATAGGGCATATAATTAGATTCAAGTGTATCTGTTATGTTCTGCGGTATATAATTGTTATCAAAATTTCCGCCTGCGGTTTTGGTTTTTCTTGCCATTACAATACTCCTTAGCTCAATTCTGTAAGGTCGATATATTTGTGACCTTCTTCCTCTATATGCTGTTTCCTGCCTTTAAGGTCGTCGCCCAAAAGCATATCGAACACTATTGCCGTTTTCTCGGCGTCCTCCGGCGTTACCATGATAAGCCTGCGTGTTTCGGGATTCATTGTAGTCTGCCACATCATCTCGGGTTCGTTTTCGCCAAGACCTTTGGAACGCTGTATATGAAATTTTTTGCCTTCAAGTTTTGCCGTTATATCGGCTTTTTCTTTTTCGGTATAGGCAAAATATGTCTTTTTGCCGCTTGTTATCTCATAAAGCGGGGATTCGGCTATAAAGACCTTTTTTTCCTTTATAAGCGTGGGCGTAAGGCGGTATATCATGGTCAGCACCAGTGTTCTTATCTGAAAACCGTCCACATCGGCATCGGTACAGATTATTATTTTGCTCCACCTTAAATTCTCAAGTTCAAAACTGTTCAGGTCTTTGTTATGCTTTGACTTCAATTCAACGCCGCAGCCCATGACCTTCAGCAGGTCGGTTATTATATCGCTGTTGAAGATTTTTTCATAGCTTGCTTTCAGGCAATTAAGTATTTTGCCGCGGATAGGCATTATGCCCTGAAACTCCGCATCACGCCCAAGCACACAAGAGCCGAGAGCCGAATCGCCCTCCACTATATAAAGCTCGCGCCTTGTCACATCTTTTGTACGGCAGTTTACAAACTTCTCGACCCGGTTGTTCATATCTATACTGCCCGTCAGCTTTTTCTTTATATTTATACGTGTTTTTTCGGCAGTTTCGCGGCTGCGTTTGTTTATGATTATCTGGTTGGCTATCTTATCGGCGTCTGCCTTGTTTTCAATAAAATATATTTCCAGACGGCTTTTAAGAAACTCCGTCATATTGTCTTGTATAAACTTGTTGGTAATGGACTTTTTGGTCTGGTTCTCATAACTTGTGACCGTTGAGAACGAATTTATTATGATTATAAGACTGTCCTCTATATCCGAAAAAGTTATTTTCTTTTCGTCTTTTTTATAAAGGTTATTGTCTTTCAAATATTTGTCCACAGCCGAAACAAAAGCCGAACGCACAGCTTTATCGGGCGAACCGCCGTGTTCGAGGAAGCTTGAATTATGATAGTATTCCATAAGATTTATTTCGTTGTTGAAACAGAACACCAACTCATATTTAAGTTTGTAATCCTCTTTATCCTCACGGTCACGGCCTGTTGTTTCGTTTGAAAGATAAACGGGCAGGGTCAGCCCCTTATCGCCGCTTATTTCGGCAATATAATCTTTTATGCCGTTTTCGTAGCAATAAATGCTGTGAGTGTCCGTTTTTTCGTCATACAGATCGAAAGTCAGCCCCGCATTTACTATACATTGCCTTTTAAGTATCTCGCAAAAGTATTCGACGGGTATATCAATATCCGTAAAGACCTCTCTGTCGGGACGCCAGCGTATAGTCGTACCCGTGGTCTTGACCTTTGTGGGCGTTTTCTTCAAGCCGCCCACGTTTTCGCCTTTGGCAAATTCAAGCTCATATTTGAAACCGTCCCGATATATGGTCACATACATATATTCGGAGCTGTATTGCGTTGCGCAAAGCCCCAGACC
>CANRCU010000002.1 GCA_947629215.1 uncultured Clostridia bacterium | reverse complement strand
CGGATGGTCAACAGGTTTTACTGCTTTTTAAGGTGAAAAGCAGGAACACAGTGTACTTATGCCAGAAGGGACGGTGAAGACGGGCGCAAGCCCTGGAAATGTTATGCAGGACACGGAAGCATTGCAGAGGCCCGTAAAAATACTTGAAATAGGTATGGCAGTCGGCTTTTCGGCAAGTTTTATGTGCGGTTATCTGAAAGACGGCGGACATCTTACAACAATAGACCGTTACCCCATAATGATAGAGGCAGCAAAAGAAAACTTCAAAAAAATGGGCGTTGAAGATAAGGTAACAATGAAGATAGGTCATGCGGAAAATGTTCTTGCCGAAATGAACGATAATTTTGACTTTATTTTTATGGATGCCGCAAAGGGAAAGTATATCGAGTTTTTGCCGCATTGTTTGCGAATGCTGCGCAAAGGCGGTATTATAGTGGCTGATGATGTATTGCAGGACGGTAGGGTAGCGCAGAAATATGAAGAAATACCGCGTCGTCAGCGTACTATTCATAAGCGTATGAATGAATTTCTTACAGAAATAAGCAATGATCCGAAACTGACTTCTGCCATATTGACAATAGGTGATGGAGTAGCAGTAATACGAAAAAAAGAGGATTGAATGTATATGAACAAAAAAATCGAATTGCTTGCACCCGCAGGCGATCCCGAAAAACTGAAAATAGCTGTGCTTTACGGCGCAGATGCGGTTTATCTTGGCGGCACAAGCTTTGGTCTGCGCGCAAAGGCAAAAAATTTTACACCCGAACAGATGAAAGAGGGTGTTGAGTTTGCTCACAGGCATGGGGTAAAAGTTTATGTGACCTGCAATATTTTTGCGCATAACGAAGACCTTGACGAACTGCCCGATTATGCAAGATTTTTAAAAGAAATAAATGTTGATGCCGTGCTTGTTGCCGATCCGGGTGTTTTTTCGGTCATAAGAGAAACAGTCCCCGAATTGGATATACACATAAGCACACAGGCTAACAATACAAACTACCGTACCGCTTTATTCTGGAAAAACCTTGGCGCAAAACGAATTGTAATAGCGCGTGAGCTTTCTTTGAAAGAGATAAAGGCACTTTCGGAAAATATCCCCGATGAGCTTGAAACAGAGGCTTTTGTCCATGGCGCAATGTGCATAAGCTATTCGGGGCGATGTTTGCTCAGCAACTATCTTAACGGCAGAGATGCCAATAAGGGCGAATGTTCTCATCCTTGCCGTTGGGAATATTTTGTTACCGAAAAAACCAGACCAAACGAATATATGCCAATTGTTGAAGAGGAACGCGGGACTTTTATTTTTAACAGCAAAGACCTTTGCATGATACAATTTATACCGCAGCTGGTCGAAGCAGGCATACAAAGCCTGAAAATTGAAGGCAGAATAAAAACCTCTTATTATGTGGGTACGGTCGTAAATGCATACAGGACAGCAATAGACGATTATCTGAAAGACCCAAAACTGTATGAAAGCAGAAAAGAATTTTATCTCGAACAGGTTTCAAAGGCAAGCTACCGCGGCTTTACAACGGGTTTTTATTTCGGCAAGCCGTCGGATAAAGAACAGATATATACTACGTCAAGTTATATCAGGACCTATGATTTTGTGGGTATGGTGCTGGATCATGACCCGCAGACGGGTCTTGCGCTCATAGAACAGAGGAATAAATTTGTCAAAGGCGAAGAAATAGAGTTTATGCGGCACGACGGAAAGTTTTTTACCGAAAAGATACAAGAAATATATGACGAAAACGGGGCAAGCATATCCGAAGCGCCGCATCCGCAGCAGCATATAAGGGTGGCTGTGTCACAGCCTGTCAGCGCCTATGACATGATGCGCAGGGAGGTAACGGATAATGGATAAAAATTTTTTAAAGATAATGCTGACGCTTTGTTTTGCATATCTGTTTTCGGTCTGCGTTTATGCCGATGACGATTATATCATAAAAATGAAAGACGGCGGTCTGTCGGCGTATTCGCTTGAAGAAAATGATATGGGATATATCTGTGACGACCTTTATACCGCCGATAAAGAAACAGCCGAAAGCTTGCTTAAAAGCGGTGCGGCGGAGTATATAGAACCCAACTATCCGCTTGAGATGTATGATGTCGATAACGAAGATACCGCTGTATATAATGACGGATACTTTTATCAGCAAATATACATGGATACAATGCATATACCGGCTTTACAGCGAAACCACAGTGGGAAAATAAGGGTCGCCGTTATCGACAGCGGCATAAATACGGCTCACCCCGACCTTGTCGGTGCAGATATAGAAACGGGTCATAACTATGTTGACGATAATGACGATACTGCCGATTTATATAATCACGGCACAAGGGTCGCGGGGATAATTGCCGCGCAGCCCGATAACGGCATCGGTTTGGCGGGTATTTGTCCGCAGTGTACCATAGTGCCGATAGTCACAATGACCAAAAAGAATGTAGATGGGCAATCCGTTACGGTCGGTAATCTTGAACATATGATAAAAGCAATAAACGGCGCCGTAAACGATTATGACTGCAAAATACTTAATATGAGCCTTGGTGTTGCAGGGTACAGCAAAAGTCTTGAAGAAACTGTTGACAATGCCGTTGCCAAAGGTGTTATAATTATTGCTGCGGCAGGCAATGACGGCACCAAAAAAGAGGGCGCATACAATTATCCCGCATCGTTTGACAATGTTATATCGGTAGGTGCTGTCACAGAAAATCTTTCTATTGCCGATTACTCGCAAAGGAATGATATGGTGGATGTTTCGGCGGTATTGAGAACAATGTCGCTCCCGTCCAATAACGGGGGTTATATATCAAGCAGAGGCACTTCGTTCGCCGCTCCGGTCATTACGGGTATGACAGCGCTTTTTATAAGCGATCACCCGGATATGGATATTTACGGATTTAAAAATGTAATAATGGCTGCTACGGCTGATGTTTGCGAAAGCGGAAAAGATTACAGCGGTTACGGCGTACTCATAGGTGATGAAATGGACAAGCTTATCACATACGCTCACACAATTTTTATATCGCCGTATTTTCAAGGTCAGACGGCAAAATTAAAGTTGCTTACAAGCGAAAGGGCAGGCGGCGAGGTGCTTATAAAGGCATTATACGAAGACGGTCTGCAAAAGCGCTTTGAAACCGAAGAACTGAGCTTTGACGAAGAAGGTATTGCATATATAACGGAATATATCGGTGAAAATGAAAAATTGCAGCTGTTTGTGTGGGACAGCCTTGAAGGGCAGCAATGTTTATCAACCGTGAGATAAAAGTAAAATCGGTCGGTATTTATCAGAATATTATTATGGAGGTCATGAATATGAAAAAAATTTTAGCGGCAGCAATGATATGTCTTATGTCTGCGGTCAGTGTTTATGCGGGTTCAACAAAAACAGAGCTTGTAATGTCATCGGACAATATTTCGGTCGGTGATACTTTTACCGTAGATGTGGATGTTAAGGAAAATTCGGGCTTTACAAGCCTTGACTGTTTTTTGAAGTACGACCCGTCGGTCATAAGGCTTGAAGGCGCGGATACAACTGCGGGGGATGCTTTGTCATATACTCAGAACAACAGGCAGATATTGTTTTTTGAAGAGGATTTTATAAACAGTATGGCAGCTTATAAACCGCAGGCAGACGATACAGACTATAACGGCAAGGCAAACGGCAGCCTTACAGCTTCGGAAATAGGCATTATAAAGCTATCAAATTATGTCAGGGCTGCCGATGAAAACAGCATGCTCAGGAAAATAGAGGGTACGGGAACATTGTGTACTCTCAGGTTTAAGGCAGTCGGCAGCGGCAGCACAACACTGACATTTACAAACAGCTCGTTTGCAACCATAGAGCCTTTTGAAAGCTGGTCCGGGGACTGCTTGGCAACCGTAAATGTTGGCGATAAGACCGAAACAACAAGTAAAACAACGGCTTCCGGCAGTTCACGTGATAAGGACGAAAGCTCTACGGCAGCCGAAACTACGACAGAAACTACGACCGAAACCACAACAGAGAACTCAACAGAAACATCTGCCGAAACCACGACAGAAGCTATGACCGGTATCAAGTTTAACGACCTTTCGGGCTTTTCATGGGCTGAAAACTATATAAACGAGCTTTCTTCAAAGGGTATAGTAAGCGGCTACCCCGACGGACGTTTCAAACCTGCGGATAATGTAAAACGCTGTGATTTTGTTATTATGCTTACACGGGCGCTGAATATTGAGGGCGATGCCGCAAACACATTTACCGATGTAAGCAATAATGCATATTATGCAAAAGCCGTATCGACCGCAAGCTGGCTTGGTATTGTACACGGAACGGGGAACGGCAGATTTTCGCCAAACAGTTATATTACCCGTCAGGATATGATGATAATGGCAAAAAGCGCGTTGGAATATGCTGGAATAAAGTTTGACAATGTGGATATGTCCGCTTTGGATAAATTCTCCGACAGTGTGCAGATAAGCGATTATGCGAAAGAAAGCGTTGCCGCAATGACAGCCGAAGGCATAATAAACGGCACAGGCAGCCGCGTCGAACCAAAAGGCAATACAACACGCGCGCAAGCTGCCGTAGTTATAAGCAAAATACTCGAAAAGGTAAAGTAATGTGTTAGTAAAAGGCTCTTTGTCGAATAGTTTGATTTTGACAAAGAGCCTTAAAAACCGATATTATCAAAATACAATATCGAACGTAATATTTAAGGGGCTGTTATTGAAACAGCCCCTTAGTTTAACCATATCAGAAAACTATGGTCAATGAAGTAAATGAATCTTGTTTTTAATCTGTTGTTGTATTAAAAATCGATGTCACTAAAGTTTACGGAATTACTAAAACTTGTTTGTGCAGAGTCTACTTTCAAACCGCTTACAGCAATAATATCCTCTTGCTCAAAAGATGTAATTGTAAGCTCGGGATTTGTATATTCTTTTTTCATTATTTGACCTCCTTATTTAAGAGATGTTGTAACCTTGCCTTTAGCTGTACTTACCACATCGTTCAATTTTTTATAGGAATCTGTTCCTGCTTCAATAGGATCATTTACAACCAGTGTGGCAAATACGTAGTCATCATCTGATGCATCGCTATAGCAATTCCTGGCTGTATATGTTTTGCCGCCTATAACAACACTTGTGTATACAGTATCTGTACCATCTGTTATAAGTTCCTGACCGCTTGATGTCGTTTGATAAAGTTTTTTGCCGTCTGCATTTTCGGCATCTTCTTTCTTTATAATAGAAACAAGATATAAATTATTGTCATATGTAATAAGTGCTGTTTTAGTATATGAGTCTGAATTTTGTTCCTTTTTGGAAACAAGTGACTTTGTGCTGGTTACTACGAATGAATTACTTGTATTAAGTTGGAAATTTTTTCCCTTTGTAGTTTCCGCAATAAGTTTATACTTTCCTGCGGGGAGTTTCTTTACCAAGTCTAACCAATTTCCGTTAGTAGCTGCTCCTTTTGCTACAACAGTATCCGGAGAATCGTAATCAACTATTTTTAAGTTTGCTGTTCCGGAACTGCTGTCACATTTGTATTCAACGGTTATAACTTTTTCTTCGTCAAGCATAAATACAAATGAGCCGCCATTTTCGAGCTTAAAGTCACCTTTTTTACCTGTAATTTCATCAAAATATGGAAGTCCATTAGAAACATCGGCAGCACCGTAGCTTTTATCGGGTATAGCTTCAAGGACTTTTTCTTCAAGTGTGATACTTCCGGTGTATGAAAGACTATTGTCATATGTTAATTTTACTGTGGTATCTTTATATTTGTCCGAAGTTACGTTTACTACTTGTCCGTTTGTATAGGGTGCATTGTCTGAAAGTCTTTCATATGACCAAGAACCGCCTTCCCCTACTGTAACACTCTCGCCGTCAATGACTAAAACATCACCTTTTTCTGCGTTTGATGTTCCGCTTATTTTGTATGTCTGAGCACTGTCGGAATAAGTTTCTGTTACCTTAACATAATATACCCAACTTTCACCGCTATCTCGTTTTATGGTGTATTCTTTATTAGCTGATAGATTGCTGTATTCAAAGCTTTTGAGGGTGTTAGGGATAGTTTCAGTATTTCCGCATATATTCAGTGTTCTTGAATCACCATCTGATTTTGCATATACAATTATTTTTGCATCTGCCTTGGGCTTAAATGTGATGCTGGCGGAGCTATCAAATTTTAAAGGACTATATGTTTTGCTATTGCTACCACCGGCAGGATCGAACGTTTCATCTTGACCACTTTTTTTGTCACCTGTAACAGCAAAATAATTAGTCAGATTTCGCACGTTGTATGTAATAATAGCAGTCCAAAACTGGACTGCTATTTCATTTATCGGTTGGTATTGGAAGTTTAGGATATACTAAAAGTTCAAAATTATCATAAGGTCCATTGCGAGGAGATGGCTTATTTTTGATGTATTCAATCCGCTCAATAATATCTTTAAGTAAAATATTTTTTGATTGAGCATCCGGCAATTCGTCATAAACCGATAGGAGTTCTTCAACTTTTGGAATGATATTCACACGATTAGCTGCACGTTCCTCATCCTCTGCAAGTGTTCTCGATAATCCAGTTATATTATTGTTGGCAGCTTCCATACGTTCATTAATGGAACGGCTGCGGTTAAGAAACATATCTACATCATATATGCCTTGTTCCAGTAAATCGTGAGTGCGAACAAGCTGTTTGGAAAGGGTTTCTATTTCCTTTTTAATTTTGGCAATTTCCTTACGCTTTATATCAATTTTTATATCTTCGTCAGTAGGAGTTCCGTCATCCCATTCAAGACGATAGTTTTCGAGCCATTGACGAAGTGATTGCAGGATGCGTTTTTCCACAATATCAGCTCTTGACATAACGCAGTCACAGGTTTTATTTGGGCACAGGTATGAAAAGACACCACGCACGTTATTATAAGTGAGTGAACGCCCACATTTTCCACAACGAAGTAGTCCCGAAAAAGGATTTTTTAACTCGGCATTGCGATGTACAGATGCAGGACCGTGGCTTTTGAGTATTGCTTGAGCCTTGTAAAAGGTTTCTGTAGAAACGATAGGTGGATGTAAACCATCAACAAATACTTGTTCCTCCTGCGGAGGTATCACTCGCTCATAAGATACATTTCCATCCTTAACACGTTTTTTAGTTTTTTTGGTATTCCAACGGATTTTACCAATGTATACAGGATTACGGAGGATGGCTCGTATAGAAGCATCATTCCAGTATGAAGTGGCAGATGGCGGAGAAACGCCCATCTGGTCGAGTATATTGCAGATTGTCCTACATCCGACAGGACGATAAGAACCATCTGGTTGTTCCTGTCCATCTATATATAGTTTGAATATAAGGCGAATAATATCCGCCTCCTCATCTATTGGCGTTAGTGTCCAACCTTTGTCATTTTGTATGCGAACACGCTCATATCCATAAGGACTTCGGGCTGCAACATATTTTCCCTCTTTGGAAGATGCCAAACGCCCACGTTGCAATCTGCGGTTGATGGTTTTATATTCCCGCCTCGACATAAATAAACCGAACTCGAAATATTCTTCGTCAAATTCGTTATTAGGGTCATACACCTTTAATGGAGTGATTATTAAGGTATTGGAATATTTGAAAGCCTGTGCCATTATTCCTTGGTCTATGGTGTCACCACGGGCAAGACGTTCTACTTCAACAACAATAACGCCATCCCAAAGTCCTTGTTCCACTTCTTGTAAAAGATGTTGCATAACAGGGCGTGCGGCAATAGTTTCACCGGAAACTATTTCTTTATATATTTGGGTTACATTATAATTGTGTTTTTTTGCAAGTTCAAGCAGGATTTTTTCGTGGCGGGCAAGTGTTTCTCCCTCACCGTGAGCTTCGGCTTCCATATCAGCACGGGATTTGCGTAAATATAGACAATAGCTAATAGAAAACACCTCCCATAGTATGATGAATTATTTATCAGAGAAGTCAATATAGATTATGTTGCCGACTTTGCGGACGACCCGTGACTTCCCTTTTGTAAGGTAACTCCAATATCTGCTTGTGTAAGTTTATCAAGTAGTACAGCAACTTCGTTTTTAAAATTGGATTGTTCCGCCATAAGGTTTGAAAGGAAAAGAGGGTCATTGTGGTTATCCATTTCTATGCTGTTGCGTATGGATGCCCTATTTCGCTGGATAAGGTCAAACAATTCAGAATAAATATCAAGTCGCTGAATATTGCGGTTTTTCATATCTCTTGAAAGTATGAGATAAAAACTATCAAAGCAAGCGGCGATGGTAGCCTTGACTTGCGCAGGAGCTTGTTCGTAAGAAACGGCAAAATTTCTTGTGTCATTTATGAACACTGCATCGTTATGAGTACGGGCAGAAGATATGCCAAGTAGATAGTCAGTAGTAACGTTGAAAAATTCTGCAAGAGAACAAAGCGTTTCGTAAGTTGGCTCTTTTCCCTCGGTTTCGTATCCGGAAAGAGTGGACCGTTGTAAATGCACTCGTTTCGCAAGTTCTGCCTGTGTTAAGTCACGTTCTTTTCGTAGAGAGATTAGACGGTTAGAAAATGATTGCATTAAAAGCACCTCCAAAGTAAAATTATAGCACTATTTGCCCCTATAAGCAACATATATCCCCGAAAAACGTCCGACTGCTTGAAAAAATCCGAGAATTTGTGCAAATCATATTGACATTGCCCCGAAAAGGGGATATAATACAAGGTATAAAGCCCCACAAGAGGGAAAACGGAAAGGAGTTGAGCCAATGAGAGTAAAACTTGCCGCTTTGAGAAAAGGTATGGGGTATTCACAGGAGACAGCAGCAGAGAAGCTCCACATATCTCGAAGTCATTACAGCCAAATTGAAAGTGGAGATAAAACACCATCTCTGGATGTAGCCCTGTGTATCAAGCAAGTATTTGATTATTACTCGGACGATATTTTTTTAAATGTAAATGCCCCAAAACAGGATAATTGATGCGCACAGCGTAAGGGTATAGCACCCATAACGAAGCATTTTTATATTCCTGATATTTATATTTTATCACAAGAGGAGGCAATAAAAAATGGCGAGGAAAGTAACAAAAGCAGCATCAAACAGGTACTGTCAGGCACGTTTGGAAGCTGCAAAGGGTAACGACAGATTAGCTTCCAGATTAAGTGCGTCAGAGGAACTTGGATGCGTTTCAGAGGACAGCTTGAAAAAATATGAGCTGGGAATTGTGAAACCATCTAATGATATTGTTGCAATTATGGCTGACACATATAATGCACCTGAACTAATATTTTGGTACTGCGCAAATGAATGTCCCCTTGGAAGAAATTGCAGGGAAATTCCGGAGATGCCACCGGAAAGAGCATATATCAGAATGGAAAATACAATACACAATCTTAATGATGCAATGAAAAGACTTGCAGAAATACTTGACGATGGAGTAATAGACAGGAGTGAAGTAAAAACGGCTCTGCAGTTGTGGGAGGAATTTTTGGAGGCTCGCCGCAGGATAGATGAAACAATGGTATTTTTAGAAAAATCACAAAATACATAAGGAGGTGGAAAAAATGACCGTACAGCCGAATATTGTACTTGATTATAAAATAGGTAACACACATATAAAAATAGCTGACAACTATTGTGTAACATCTGCTGATGTAAAAAGAATATTGCGAGATGTGGCAAAAAAGGCACAACGAAGCTTATCGGCAGAAGCGGTTATTAATGGATATGGAAAAGTTACAAATTAAAATGCAGCTTGCAGCAACTGTTCTGTTTGCATTAGTGTTTGGCTCAATATTTATATCATCAATAATTTTAGGACATAGCACTGATACAACAACAGAGCAAGGAAGTGCTTTTGTAACAGTAGTAAAAGCAGAAACAGAAAGTCCGGAAGAAAAAGTAATACAGAACAGGTTACAGGAATACGAGGAAAAGAATTATATTTACTATGATGTTCCTTTGGAAAATGACTTTCAAGAATATGTTCAGGATATTTGCAGGAAATATGGATTTGACAGATACGATATAATCATAGCCCTGATAGGATGTGAAAGCGATTTTCAGGAAAATGCAATAAGTCCGACAGATGATTATGGATATATGCAAATCAACGAAATCAATCACGAATGGCTTAGCAATGAACTTGAAATTGTGGATTTTCTGGACGGGGAGCAAAATGTTATCGCAGGCGTGTATATGTTAAGCAACCTGTATAGCAAATATGATGATATAGGGCTGGCGCTGATGTGTTACAACTGCGGAGAGAAAGGGGCAAGAAGATTATGGGAGCAAGGAATTTACAGCACAAATTACAGCAGGAAAGTAATAGAAACAGCCGAGTGCTTAAAAGAAAGATAAAGCAGCAAATCTTAATTATAGTGCTGTTCTTATTTGAGATTGCATTGACATTTTTTATTGCGGCTCTGCCAACGACATTGGTTCTTCGATTGGCATATATGGAGAGGGGCTACTTCGCAGTTGGTGGTGAGTGGCTTGTAGTGATAATAATAACAATGTCAGTCTTTAATATGATAAATTGTGCAATATTCAAAAATTTAAATAAGAAAGGGGGTAAAACAGTTGAACGAAATAAAAGAGCTTGCGGAGAAATATCTGGGAACAAAAATTGGACAAGAAGTGTTCGAGGCGGAATTAACGCAAGCAAAACACAAACTCGATAGAATTATTCGTAACGAGGGAGATGCCAATGGAGAGAGGAAAAAGCCTTATTACATTGCCCAGCTTGTTGCGGAAATTATCAAAAGTGACATTTTGACAATAAAATGTATGGTTGATTATGAGGACAAAAAAAGAGCTGCCCACAAAGAGGACAACTCACCTAAACAACCTCATTATAGCATATCAGACATAAATTTGTCAAGTGTTTATCAAAATTAATAGCTATAGGAGGATTAAAAAATGGCAAATGAATTAAGTACAAGAAATAGTGGGAACGCCCTTGCGATTGCAGAACAGTTTCCGGAGGGAAAATATAATCTGCTTGTGCCTATTAAGACAGTAGCAGAAATTGCTGAAATACATAAACCGGTAATGAATGTCGTTTATATCAGCACGAATGAAAACGATAAGGAAGTGTATTTGCAGACAAGACCTGACGGATGGGCATTGACAAAAAAAGCGCTTACAAAGTTGATGAAAGCTGCCGGTATACGCATTATTAAAAGCGAACCGGTTTTGCCGACAAAGTGTGAGAAATGTGCGGCAGTCAACCGTGGGATTGGCAGACCTGTAAATTGTGGGGCTTGCCCAAATAAAGATGTTAAACATAGAGTTACTATCTCAATGCCGCAACTTACAGGCGAGAATGTGGAAGTTGTTGCATCAAAGGAAATAATTTACGATGATGTTACAGCAAAAATGTCACCGGCACAGAAAGACGAGTTTGCGAAGTTTAGGTCAGAAATGTGTGAAACAAAAGCATTGAACAGAGCATTACGAATAGCAATGCAAATCAAACCAACATACACAAAAGCGGAACTTGCAAAACCTTTTGTTGTAGCGTATCTTGTTCCGAATTTGGACAATGCAGCAGTAAGAAGTGAAGCGGTTCGTAGTTTCTTTGCGGCAGCAAAGGAATTATATGGAGATACGGAGGGTGCAGCGGCAGCAAAACATACTGTAAACGCAGATACAGAAATTATGGATGATGACGATACTGGGTATGAGCCGCCTATACAGCCTGATTATATTCCGGAAACTATACAGCAGCCACCGGAGGTAGTGGAGGAAACAGCACCGGATTATGACCCGACTATATGCACAGAATGTGGTTCAAAATGCAGTAATGGCGTTGTGAAATACAGTCAGGAACAGTTTGGTAAAACATTATGTATGGCTTGTCAAAGAAAAATGCAGGGAAGATAACAAGGAGGTAACGGACGATGATTAAGATTTTTCACACGGCGGACTGGCACATTGGTCAGTTTAATGGTCCGACAGTAAATGGAGAAAATGCAAGGTTTCTTGACATTTGCAAATGTATAGATGCGTTGGTAGAGAGCGCAAAAAAAGAAAAACCTGACTTCATTTTCTTTGCCGGTGATATGTTTCATCAGGCAAGAGTGTGGAGCGATAGAGGCTTGAAAGAAAGCCAAACAGCAATCAAATACATTAGAGAGTTGGAAAAGGTTGCGCCGATAGTAGTTTTAAGAGGCACACCAAACCACGATAGCAGCGAACAGTTTAAGATGTTAGAAACAGCATTTGTAAACGATGATAATGTGATTATTTTTACGAAGCCGGAGGTAATTCAACTGCATAGTTATGGTGGAAAACAGGTAACGGTTGCAGCTTTACCCGGATTTGATAGAGGGTACTTAAGGGCGAAAATGCCCGGGCTGGATAAGTCGGCGGAAAGTGAAATTTTTACGCAGTACATTGATACTTTAATCAAGGGAATGAAAGTACAATGTCCTGAAAATATTCCGACAGTGTTGGTAACGCACTACACGGTAGAAGGAGCGAATATGGAAAGTGGGCAAACTGTATTTTTCAGCCAGTTTGAACCATGTATATATCTCCCGACATTAAATGCAGCAGATTTTGATATAAGCCTGTTCGGTCACATTCATAGACCGCAGCAATTATCTGATTGCAAGAACACTTTTTACAGTGGTGCGATAGCCCAGCTTAACTTTAATGATGAGGGGCAAAGGAGAGGGTTTTACATCCACGAGTTGGAAGATAGCGGAGAACTTTTGAACAGCGATTTTGTTGAACTTCCCACAAGGGAATTTGTAACACTATATTTAAATAACGATGACATCAAAGATTTTAACGAAAAAGGAAAGACTTTCGTATCAAAGGATGTCGATGGCAAAATTGTTAGGGTTTTATATAGTTGTACAGACGAGAATAATAAAGCACTCAACAAAACACTGATGGAACAGCAACTATATGAGTATGGAGCTTTCTGGGTACAGGAGATTACTCCGCAGAAAATTGAAATTATGGTCAGTAAAAGTGCGATGAACGAGGATGACACTCCGGAAGAAAACTTGAAAGAGTATCTGGTGGAACACGGCTATTCTGATGTTGATGCCGGTCGTATTACGGAAATGGCTACACCAATTATTCACGAAGCACTTGAAAAGAGTATGACACTGAAAAAAACAGGAGTTTTTGCACCGGTAGAAATTGAAGTTAAAAATTATCGTAATTATAGGGATGAAAAGTTCAATTTTGATGGCATAAGATTTTGTACAATCAACGGAGAAAATGGGGCAGGAAAGTCATCTCTGTTTATGGATGCGATGTTAGACTGCTTGTTTGAGGAAACAAGAGAGGGTGACATTGCAGGATGGATAAGCAATGCAGAAGATGCAAGGAGTGGAAGCATCAAATTTACATTCAAGATGGGCGAAGCTACATACCGTGTTACCCGTACCCGTATGAAGTCAGGAAAAGCCACACTTAATATTGCGGAATATGTTGACGGTGAGTGGGTTGACAGAAGTTGTGAAAAAATGAGAGATACACAGCAGGAAATTCTAAATACTATTGGGATGGATAGTATGACATTGAAAGCCACGGCTCTTATTATGCAGGACCAATACGGTTTGTTCCTGACAGCAGATAAGGATGCCCGTATGTCAATTCTGGGAAACATTCTTGGGTTGAGTGCTTATGATGATATGTATGCGAGAGCATTTACCAGAGCAACAGAAACAAACAGAGAAATCCGTTCTTTGAAGGACAAAACCGCCATACTGTTAGATGGTGGGAAAGATGATAAAGAGATAGCCCAAGAAATTACAGAAGCACAGACGGCGTTAGACGGGCTGACAATGGCAAAGAAAGAGGCAGAGGAACGAGCAGCGAGTATGCAGTTTGCATTATCAGTTATGGAGGATGCGGCAACCCGTATTGCAAGTCTTAATGCTAAGATTGCAACAGCCAAAGGAAAAAAAGCAGTAGTTGAAACTAATATAACATCCCAAAAGGGCATTGTAATGATGGCAGATATAACATTAAATCGTAGGGCTGATATAGAAAATGGTGTTGAGGAATACAAACGAGAACTTGAACACGAAAAGAGATTACTTGAAGCCAAAACAAAGGCAGAAAACTTGACAGAAAGAGTAATTGCTGTTTCTAAAGAGTATGATACGGCACAAGCATTTTTGAAGCAGACTGAACAACAGAGGCAGATGGTGATTGATACAAGACTTAATCCGGCAAAGGAGTTGTTAAGCGAAGAAGATGAACTTATAGAAGCCCATATGCAGTATGAGGGAACAAAGAGCCAGCTTACGGAAATGGAAGCAGTACGCACTCAATATGATACAGCAATGATAGCTGTACGAGAAGCACAAGTAAAAGCAGATAAAATCCGTAGGGATGGTGAAGCCGGAACAAATGAGCGAAACATTAAAATTTCAGCTCTGCGCCGTAGGGCAGAATTATTGGAAACAAACAACTGTCAATATGCTGTCGAAGTACAATGTTCATTTTTGAAAGATGCTATTGAAGCCAAAGGGCAGATTGATGAAGCATTACGAGAGTATGATGATTATCAGACCGCTATAATAATCGCTGTACAGGAAGCAGACAAAGCTCTCCTTAAAGCCAAAGAGAATGTCCCAAGTAGTTATAGTCCAGAAAAAGAAACGGCGTTACGAAGCGTTTTACGGGGGTTGGAAGCCACCGAAAGAAGATATAACGACTTGTCAGCAGCTCGTGAGAGATTAAAAGCAGCCGAGGAACTTGTTGCGAAATATGATATGCAGATTATAGAACAGAAGCAACGTAGCGAGGACATTTTGGCAGATATAAAAAGGCTTGAAGCGGATAGAGATGCACTTTGTGATGCAATGGCTGAATATACGACAGTCACTAATCGCATTAAAATACTTTCAGTGTATGTTGAGGATGAAAAGAAACTTCCTGTAGCAGAGGAACAAAAACGTATAGCACTTGCTCGCATTGAGGAATTGCGCCAAAGTATGGCTGAATATGACCAGTCAATTTTGGAGATGGAACATGAAAGAGCTGCGGAACAGCCTAAAACAATGGGTAGTGAAATTATATCAAAGCAGTATTCAGAGGCAAGTATGGAAGTTGCGAAGATAGAGGGGAAAATTCAGGAAACAAACCGCAAAATTGGATTGTTGGAACGAATGAAAGCAGAAGCAGAAGCCAAGCACAGACAGGCGGCAGAACTTTTGGAAAAGACAGAGGCAAAGTCGCAGGAGGCAGCAGACCTTGAAGTCTTGAAACAGGCATTTTCGCAGGATGGTATTCCACATAACATTGTTCGCAGTATTATCCAGATATTAGAGGCGACTGCAACTAATATATTGGGACAAATGAGTGGTGGGAAGATGTCTGTAGAATGTGTAATGCAAAAGACATTAAAATCAAACAGCAAAAAAGAAGTTACTGCATTGGACATTGTTATCAATGACAGTAATACAGGCAGACTTCCATATTTAAGCAGAAGCGGCGGTGAAAGGGTAAAATCAGCCCTTGCAGTTATCCTTGCCCTTGCGGAAATTAAAAGCAAGAAAGCCGGAGTTCAGTTAGGTTTCCTATTCATTGACGAGCCTCCATTTCTTGATAGTCAAGGAATGTCAGCATATTGTGATGCACTTGAAGCTATCCAGACAAGATATTCAGATTTAAAAGTCGTGGCTATAACACACGACCCTGAAATGAAAAGCCGTTTTCCACAAAGTGTGGATATTGTAAAGACAGTAGAGGGTAGCAAAGTTATATATGCGTAATAAAAGTGGGGATATTCGGTTGTTTTCTCCACGAATATCCCCGATTACAAGGAGATGATTACAATGGGAAGAATGCGGAAACAAACAGCGGATTACTTCCCTCACTTTACATACAAGGGTAGGACACTGACTGTACTTGAAAACCGTTGGGGGAGCGTAGGATATACATTCTGGTTCAAAATGCTGGAAATATTAAGTTCTACCGAGGGACATTTTTATGACTGTTCAAAAAAGACAAATATGGATTATCTTGCGATTATGGCATTAACTGATGTTGATACGGCAAATGAAATTTTGACAGCTCTTGCGGATATGGGGAAGATTGATGCGCCGTTGTGGAATAAAAGACGGATTATATGGTGTCAATCGTTAGTGGATAGATTATCTTTCCTTTATTCAAAGAGGACAACGGATATACCGAAAAAACCGTTATTCGATGTAGAGGAACAGCAAGAGCAAGAGATTGAAAAACTGCCGGACGTACCGCAGGACAAACCAATAAAAACGGAACAGAAGAAAGAGAGAATATCAAAGAAAGAGGCAGAACCAAAAAGCCAAGCGCCACAGAAGATAAAATATGCAGAGTTTGTGAGTATGACAGAAACGGAATATCAAAAGTTGGTAGATAAATACGGAGAGCAGAAAACAGCGATGTTTATCGAAAAACTGGATAATGCCAAAGGTGCCAAAGGGTATAAGTACAAGAGCGATTATAGAGCAATTCTAAATTGGGTCGTAGAGAAAGTACAAAATGAGTTACAGAGAGGAGGATGCGAAAATGGCGGACTTAATGCGGATAGGAGATATTCTGAACAACCAAACTTTAAACCGTCAGGAGGCTTCCGAAAAGACGGCTGAAATAAAAGGAAACATAGTAAAGACAGAAGCAGAAGCAAGGCAGAAAGGGTTATCAATCAGAACTCCTCAACCTCCGGATGAGCAATGCGAGTTTTGTGGTAAGGCATTACACCATGAGGGCTTTGTATTTGACGGAAGTGTGTTTATGTGGTGTCCTACTGTGGAACGTTGCGATTGCAAACAGGCTGTGAAAAAATGGAACGAGTATGATGCCGAACAGAAGCGACTTAAAGCCGAGGAAGAACGCCGAAAGCGCAATGAAGCGGAACAAGCCCGTATCAACAGACTGCTTGGACAAAGTGGTATTGGAAAGCGTTTTCAGCAACGCAGATTTGATACATTCAGAACCGATAATTCTGCCAGAAAAAAAGCGTATCAAATAGCAAAGGATTATGCAGATAATTTCGCTATGTTTATGCGTGATGGTATAGGGCTTTATATTGAGGGTACAAACGGAACAGGAAAAACGCACCTTGCGGCAGCAATAGCAATGCAGCTTATGACAGAACAGCATATCCAGTGTATCTGTAAGACGGCAGGAGATTTACTGTTGGATATAAAGTCAGCATTTGACCGTGAGGGAGTGAATGAAAAGCAAGTATTACAAGTATATAAAGATGTATCTTTATTGATTGTGGATGATTTAGGAAAAGAACAATGCACCGATTGGAGTATAAGTACATTGTATTCTATCTTGAATGACCGCTACGAAAAAATGTTACCTACTATTATCACTACAAATTACAACAGTGATGATTTGGTACGGGTATTGACCCCTAAAGGATATGACAATTACAAAGCAAGGGCTATTATAAGTCGATTGCGTGAAGTATCAAAAGTATTAACTATGGCGTGGGAGGATATGCGCCAAACAAAATGATTGGAGGAACGGACGATGAATGAGTACAGATTGATGAAAGAAAAACACCAACAAGAGGTAAATGACTTTCCATTGGGATTTGCTTTTGGTGATAAGCAGTTCGAGGAAATGATGAGCAAGTGGGGACTTGATGCAAAAAAGGATAGCGACCTTGCACAAGTTGCATACCTTTTTGCAGGAGCATATATTCTGAAAAAAGATATTCCGGCTTATAAGGATATGAGCAAACGTCACAGCAGGGAATATGAAGCAGCAATCGCTGCAGATAAAACAGGCGATGGTTTTTGTTATGAAATGTTTTATTATGAACTTTGTAACCACGAATTTGGGTATACGGGAGATTATGAGGACACTCTTGATGCATTAGGACTTACGTGGGAACAGGTACAAAATCAGGAGAACCTGAAACACGGACTTGAAAAAGCAGCGTACCAAATTATGCAGGAAGAGGGTTAATCTATGCACAAATTAAATCAAGCTTTATTATATAAAGCAAATAAAATGGGCTGGTGGTATAACATCTATGAAGATGGAAGCATTGAAATTGGAAAACATAGTCCGGCAGGCGAAGATTTTTTCTTTAACATTGCAGGAAAGGACATAACCACCGAAGTGCAGGAGTATTACGAGGACTTTGACCCTGACGAACACGCAAAAATGTGGGTTGAAAATATGGAAACGGTAAAGGGAGTTCCTCGGAGTATTAGAACATTGATTAATGATGCAGATGCTATTGACAAAATGCTATATGAGCTTGCTAATGCATTGAGAGAGACAGAGGCGAATTTTATGAATAATAATTTTACTAATTTTGATTTCGCACAGAAAATAGATGGTTTATGCGATGATGATTTCTATGAAGTTATGGCAGAACTTGGGAAAATGAACAAGTGCAATGGAATTGATGACTTTGTAGAATGGCTTAAAAAGTGTTTGCACGAGATAGAGGACAAGGAGGCTGAATAATGGATAGATGGACTATGAAAGAACTAAAAGAGACAGACGATATTTCGTTTGCAATTCAAATACTTTACGAGAGGAGGAAAAGTCTTAACCTTTACTCGCCGCTATACCAGAAGATAAGCGAAGCAGTTAATACTCTTGATAGAATAAGAGGTGCTGTCAAAATCTTTGCTCACACGGTATCAGAAATACAGAACGAAAACGATTCCGATTTTTCTGATTGCGGAGAAAGTATAAAGGCTAAAATTTTGGAAAATGCAAGGATGCTTGACGAGATAGAGGCAATGAAGTGCGACCCGTGTCAGCCTACACAACCAGAATGTGGCGAGTGCGAATTTGTGGGAGGTGAGTAACTTGCTTGAATTTGTAACAAGGAAAGAACAAGTTGCAGCTAAACAACATAAGTGCAGTTTATGTGGGCAGAACATTGAAAAAGGCGAAAAGTACTCATATTGCGCCGCAAAATATGAAGATAATTTCTATACAGAACATCTCCATATTGATTGCCAAGCTGTCATTGATGAATATTGTAGCGAGGTAGATTGCGAATATAATCAAGATGATATTGCTGAATGGTGGGAAGAAACTAAATGCCATAACTGCAAAAATTATTATACAGAGCAGTGCGAAAAAACGTGTGAGTTTGCAGGATGGTTCACCGAAGGTACTTGTGATGATAGGACGGAAGATGGGAAATGTAAAGCATCCGATATTTGTGATATTTGGGATAGATACTGCTGGTGTACGCAGTATGAGCCGGAAACAGGAGTGAAATAATGAAAACAATTGAAGAATTAAGGAAAACACCAAACTTGATGATTTTGCAAACTTCCGATGATGGCGGACACGGCAGAATGATATTTGGGAAACTTGATGCATCTGTAATATGGAGTACAGGTGCAGGATGGGACCATATAAGTATATCACCTTTTAAAAGACATTACATACCGTCTTGGGATGATATGTGCAGGCTAAAAGATATGTTTTTTTATCCGGAAGAAACGGTATTGCAGTATCATCCGGCACAAAGTCAATATGTCAATCAGCTTGGAAATTGTTTGCATTTGTGGAGGCCGCAAAACTATGAAATACCGTTGCCACCGCCTATTCTTGTGGGTATGCAGCGAAATATGAGTCAAAGCGAATTTGAAAATGCTATAAAAGATGCTTATGAACATCCTTATGCACTTACAAGTGGAATGTTGCTTAAAGGGTGTGGGTCTAAATGATGGAATTTTACGAGGAGGGAATATACGATGGAAATTAAAATTGCAACAAGCATTAATGGCAATGTAACAGTTATGGAAGCTAAGGGGAAAAGCGGCTTTTTAGGAGAGCAAACAAAAGCGCTGTATGAATTTTTGGGAGAAAATGCGGGAGAAAAGAACGTAGAAAAAATCATACCACAGGAGATTATCAAGACCGGCACAATTCCATCTAATGGAGTAAAAGAGGAAACAGTTATTATTTACGATGATTTTGGGCTTCCGTCAATTATGAGAAAATTCAGCAAGGTTACAAATGAAGAATTGTTCGGGGGTTCTGACAATACCCATCCTGCATTTATAATTGACGGCGAGGAATATGACGAGATTTATATTTCAGTATACCCTAATTGTGAGATTAAAGGGAAGCCCTATTCGTTACCATTTCAGAGAATGTGGACAAACATCACGAATGATGATGCGGCGAGAGCTTGTTTCAGCAAGGGAGAGGGCTGGCATTTGATGACAGAAGCAGAATGGGGATTAGTTGCAAATATCAGTCGTAATATATATGGTACATTGCCACACGGAAATACTGCAAGCGGACATTACCATGCAAATAAAAGCGAGTTCGGAATTGTATATGAAAATAGTACAACTCTTGCCGGTAGTGGTCCTACAACGTGGACACACAACCATCAATTTGATGGAGTACACGACCTTTGCGGAAACGTATGGGAAATGGTACGAGGATTGAGAATTAAGGACGGAATGTTACAGGCGGCAAAGGATAACAATGCTGCAATGGATATTGACCTTTCGGAAATATCGGGAAATTGGTTACCGATTACGGATTATGCACTTAATGCAGTATATGCTTCTGTTTCGGATGGAGGCATTATTATAACCACGGACGAAGATATTTATCAAAAATTCGGAGTTAGTAGATGGGAAGATGTTGTCATTGATACAGACTGCGCAAGCGAGCAATTAAAAGCGCTTGCTTTATATGCAGGAGAGGGCAACTCTTGTTTGTATGTTGATAGTAATGACGGAGAGTATTTCCCACTTCGTGGTGGAAACTGGGGCGTTGGAACAAATGCAAGTGTGTTCAGTATGGATTTGGGCAATGTCCGAACGAATATGGATGCGAGTGTAGGTTTCCGTTCTGCTTATTACAAGAAACGTTGAAACTATGATTGAGAAAGGGCGATGCTAAATGAAGAAAAAGCCAAACCAAAAATATATGACAACAAGAGTGCAGTATAAAGCAGCAAAGCAATACGACCACGAACAATTTGATGCCTTTTGTACAAATATTTATGTGGAGGGTTTCAAGGATGGAGCTAACTCTGTAAAGGGAGCAGACATTACAGATGTGATGGAACGTATTAAAACAGTAAAAGGTATTGGAGAAAAAAGACTGGCGCAAATTGAAACGGAAGTATCTGCACTATTTCAGAAAAAGGATAAAAAATTTTGAAAAAACAAAAATGAAATGTTAGGAGAGAACAAATAATGAACAGGGATAAAGAACAAAAAGCTATTGAAAGGTTAAAAAGCTTTGAACCGGAAACAGAGCCATACTATCTGTGCTATAGCGGCGGAAAGGACAGCGACACCATAAAGATATTGGCTGAACTTTCGGGAGTTAAGTTTGAAGCCGTACATAATCTTACATCTGTGGATATGCCCGAAACGGTGAAATACATAAAATCTCAGAATGATGTAAAAATTCATATTCCGAGAAATAAGGATGGTAAACACATAACTATGTGGGATTTAATCATAAAAAAGCATTTTCCTCCTACAAGGGTAGTAAGGTATTGTTGCAGTGAATTAAAAGAGCAAGGGGGAAAAGGCAGGCTGAAAATAACGGGCGTCAGAGCCGATGAAAGCAGTAAAAGAAAAGCTAATGCCGGTATGGTAAAAGTTATCGGCAAGCCGAAAACAATGCAGAAAAAAGCTGAGGAAATGCAACTTGATTATGAAGTAAATAATAAAAATGGACTTGTACTAAATTACGACAATGCTGATACACGGAGGTTTGTGGAACATTGTTATAGGACTACTTCAACGATAGTCAATCCTATCATTGACTGGTCGGAAAGCGATGTATGGGAATTTTTAAACCACTATGGCTGCAAAAGTAATCCACTTTATGAATGTGGAAACAAGCGCATCGGGTGCATCGGGTGTCCTATGGCAGGAAAACAAAGAAGACAAGAATTAAAGCGATACCCAACTTATTACAGGGCTTATTTAAGGGCTTTCGATAAAATGTTACAAGCCAGAAAAGAGTCAGGATTAGACGGTGTATGGCAGTCGGCAGAAGATGTTATGAAATGGTGGTTGGAATAAAAGGCGGTGAAAGTAATACATATAATGGGAATGAAAAAAATCAGTATAAAACGAGCTATTGAAATATTAGACCCTACCCATAAAGAGCATTACAGCGAATTGCCTGATGGTATGGAGCAAGTGAATGAGGCTTGCAGAATGGGTATGGCGGCATTGCAAACTATTTACCCGTTGGATGGGAAACCTCCTGACTATGTGCCTACAAATGCAGAAGCAATGATGCAGATACTTGCAGACATCGTATTAAATGGTAAAAACGAAGAAGGTTATTCAAATGTGGAGTACGAAGAAATTGTTTGCTTGACACAGTATATAAGCTGCCCATATACACATCAGCAATTATGCGCATTGGTTGAAAAGAACAAAGACAATCCGGAAGCTTATGTAGATTGTGATGCTTGCAAAGAACATTGGCTAATGGAAAAGTGGAACGGATAAAAAGACAAAGCGTAATATTTTGGGAGGAAGCAAGCAATATGTACTTTGATGTAAGCGAAAAAATTTATTATTTATCTGACTATTTTATTGAAAATAATGAGATGGATTTTGACAGGATAAAACTTGAAATTACACAGAAATTTAAACTGAATAAAGGTGATTTTTTATTTCGTATACTCTTTGAAAAAAAATCACCACATAAGAATAGATTAATTATTTCTTATGAACAGTTTGTATCACACCCATTTTATAAAAAAGTTTGGGAACATTGGCTTAAAGAAATAACAGAAAGGAGACTAAAAAAATGAACAATGTAATTATAAGCGGTAGACTGACCGCAGACCCTGAACTTAAAATTACGCCAAATGGTGTATCGGTATGTACGTTTATTGTAGCTGTAGATAGGAGTAGCAAAGAAGATGTTGCGGACTTTCCGGTTGTAGTTGCTTGGAGACAGACGGCGGAGTTTGTGACAAAATATTTGTCAAAGGGTAGAAAAGTTATTATAAAAGGCGAAATACGTACTCGTAATTATGAAGATAAGGACGGTAACAAACGCAAAGCAACTGAAATTCAAGCTGACCGTGTAGAGTTTGCGGACAGTCCGAAATGAAAGCAAGGAGGGTTCTAATAGGTATGATGAAAAAAATTAACAAAATGCTTATAGAAAATGGCAACAATCAGGAAAATAAGGTAAAAATCCTGCTTGATGGGCTTGCCAAAGGTGAATGTAAAGGCATAAAGGGAGCAACTGCTTATAAGATTGCAGAATATGCTCAACAAAAAGGGCTTGTATGATGGCAAGTGTAAATAATGCCGCCATAAGGGGAAAACGAAACAGGGAGTTGGGACAATTATTTGAACAGATGATTGATGCAGCCTGTCGGTACTACCGACAGGCTTGTATAGCGGAAATTGACAAATCTCCCGAACCTACGAAACAGTTAGGACACTTGAACAGCAAAGGGCAATTTTTGGCGTGTTACGCAAAAAAAGCACAGCCGGATTTTAAGGGAACACTAAAAGGTGGTAATTCTATTGTGTTTGAGGCAAAAACAACAAGCGCAGATAAAATCCAGCAGTCAGTAGTGTTAGAACAACAAGCGGAAGCGTTGGAGAGGCACAGAGAACTTGGTGCTAAGTGCTATATACTCGTATCTTTTGACTTCTGGCGTTTTTATCGTATTCCGTGGGAAATATGGCGTGATATGAAACAGATATATGGCAGAAAGTACATAAAACCAGATGATATACCAGAATATGAAGTTAGGATTTACAGGGGGATTTTGGACTTCCTGCAAGAAGTAAAAATAACGCAAAGATAGTTATTGCGAGGAAAGGACTGCATTATACCATGAGCAAAAAGAAAAAAGACCCAGCCCTTTTAAGGGCGATTGACGAGTTAATGGAAAATTATATACCGGAACAAAAGGAATTATTCGGCGAGATGTTCTATCAGACAATAAAACAAGCTACGGAAGTAGCAGCAAAACAAGCAGCGGAACAGGCTGCGATTGTTATTCAAAACGAACATCGGGAATTTAGAAGCAAACGTTTTCGTAAACAATATGCCAATACACGATTGCTGTTACAACATTATCGTTCGTTGAATAGTCATTATGCAAATGCTGTATGGGAAAGTGAAAAAGATGTTACTGACGAGTTTGTTGATATTATGGAACTTATGAGCGGGCAGGGATATACGGAAACGGTAGTAGTTGATAACATAAAAAAATCAGCGGAAAAAACACGCATTATAATGCAGCATATCAATAAGATGTTGGACATTTATCATAAACAATGCGAAAACAGTAAATATGCAGAAGATATGAGGCACTGGCGTGTAATTAAGGGACTGTATCTTTTGCCGGAAAAGGCATCAGTTGACGACATTGCAGAAAAAGAAAATATTAATCGCAGAACTGTATACAAAGATGTGGATGCAGCAGTAGAGAGCCTTACAATGCTGTTATTTGGTATTGATGGAGTGGAGAAACTGTGCGAATAATCCAAGGCACAAATAGGGCATTGACTGGGCATATATGCCGGTGGTATAATGTAGATTGTAATAAAATGAACGGGTAAAACCACCATTTTTGCAAGGTGTTGCGAGAGTGGTGGTTCTTTTTATAAATATAAATACCCCAAAAGAGGGAACGAGAGGAGATATACAAAATGGGAAAGCTGCAAATTGAGTACAAACCGATTGAAAATGTACTGCCATACGAAAAAAATCCACGACATAACGATGATGCGGTACAGTATGTAGCGGAGAGCATAAAGACGTTCGGGTTTATAAATCCGATTTTGTTAGATGCCGGCGGAACTATTATGGCAGGACATACACGTCTAAAAGCGGCAAAACAGTTAGGATTGAAAGAAGTACCTGTCGTATATGTAGATGATTTAAACGAAGAACAGGCTCGTGCCTTTAGACTTGCAGACAATAAGACAGCAGAATTTGCTGAATGGGATGAGGGATTACTGGAACAGGAACTTGCAGAAATTCTTGAACTGGATATGAGCCTTTTCGGATTTGACGGAGAAAGCAGTTTTGCGGAAGATTTGGTAGACGATACATACACTTTTGCTGTAAACATTCCACAGTATGAGATTACAGGAGACTGCCCATCGTTAAAAGATATGCTCGATACAGAAAAGAGTAACGAGCTTATTGCGGAAATAGAAGCTTCCGGAGTGAGTGAAGACGAAAAACAATTTTTGATAGCTGCCGCCCAAAGGCATAATGTATTTAATTATAGAAATATAGCAGAGTATTATGCCCACGCTGATGCAGAGATGCAGAGGCTTATGGAAAAATCTGCACTTGTAATAATAGATGTAGATGATGCTATTGCGAATGGATATGCAACTCTTACATCTGATATACTGGATATGATGGAGGACGAAAATGCGTAATGTTGTCCTTATCATCAGTCACAAACGCCCACAATGTTCCACGGTAAAAGCATTAAAAAAAGCGGGATATGGGGGGGATTGGTTTATTGTTGCAGATGATATGGACGATACGGAATATGAAAAATTATACAGCGGACACGTTATAAGGTTTTCAAAAGAGGAATATGCAAAGAAAGTAGACACAGCGGACAACTTTGGAAAGATGACAACTCCTGTATATGCTCGTAATGCCTGTTTTGATATTGCAAAAGGGAAAGGGTACGATTGTTTTGCGCTACTTGACGATGACCTGAACTCCTTTGTATATAGGTATAGAGATGGGAAGAAACTGGCAAGTAAGAAAGTAAAAAATCTTACCCAGATATTTGATGCATATTGTAAGTATGTACTTGATAGTGGATTTGCTTGTGGCGGGTTTGTGAGTGCCGGACGATTAATAGGTGGAGCAGACAATCCACTTATCAAGAAAGGTGGATTTTATTATAACCCGACAAACGCATATATCATAAATACGCATATAGAGCAGTTCGGTTTTATAGGTACGTTGTGGGAAGATAGTATTTACTGCTATTTGAATAATATGACGGGAAGAATAGCGGCAGCGTTTATGCCAATAGTTATTTCTATGACATCACCGGGGTCTATGGAAGATGGAGGAAATAAAGATTTATATGCTGCAAGTTCGGCTTATGTAGCTGAAAGTTATGGCAATATGGTGATACCATCATTTTATAGATGGACAAATGGATGCAAAAGTCATAGGTTTTCTTCAAATGTTCCAAGGATAATCAGCGAAAGGTGGCGAAAGGAGCGAGATGCGGAATGATTTTGCGGTATTCATACTAACACACGGCAGAGCAGATAATGTTGTTACTATGAAAATGTTAAAAAAGGGCGGATATACAGGGCGTTGGTATATGGTTATTGACAATGAGGATGACCAGCAACAAAAGTATATTTCAAATTATGGGGCAGACCATGTAATTGTATTTGATAAGCAAGCAGCGTATGATGCGGCAGATACAATGGATACGTTTAATGACCATAGAGCAATTATATATGCCAGAAATGAAAGCTGGAAAATTGCAAAAAATTTAGGTCTTAAATATTTCCTTATGCTTGATGATGATTACAAAAGTATTGACTACCGTTATGCGGATAAAGGTGCTTTGAAATATAAGTCGGTAAAAGATTTTGACAGAGTATTTGAGGATATGCTGAATTTTCTTGATACATCAAATGCAGATACAGTTGCATTTTGTCAAGGTGGCGATTTTGTTGGAGGACTGGATGGTGGGAACTTTAAAAAGGGACTGCTCCGAAAAGCGATGAACAGTTTCTTTTGCCGGACAGACAGACCGATACAGTTCAAAGGTACAATGAACGAAGATGTTGTTACATACACGACACAGAGCAGCCGAGGAAGGCTGTTCTTTTCATATACGGCATTTGCTGTTATTCAGTTGCCAACACAATCATTGACGGGAGGTATGACAGATGCATACAAAGAAGGTGGAACTTATCTCAAAACATTTTATGCCGTTATGAGTATGCCGTCAGCGGTAAAGGTCGGAATGATGTATACAAAACATAAGCGCATACATCACAAGATAGATTGGGGAAAATGTGCGCCGAAGATACTAAACCAGAAATGGAAAAAGGGGGCGAAAGAGAATGTCGAACATAACGGGGGATAAAATGTTCAGCCACGTTGATAGAGTGGCAGGGGATTTTAGACCGATTACGGCAGATATATTCCTCACGAATTATTGCAATAACAGATGTCCATATTGCACCTACGCACGTTGGACGTTGCCTAACGGGACGAAAGCAATGACGTATGAGGAATTTATAACCTATGCAGAGAAACTGCGGGCTATTGGCGTTCAGGGGTTTATTCTGACAGGAGGAGGCGAACCAACGATATGCCCGGATTTCCTGCGAATAACAAATTGGATGGAAGAACAAGGGCTACATTATGGTATTAATACTAATTTTAACAACCTTGTGTATTTTAAGCCTGATTATATAAAAGTAAGCCTTGACGGTTACGATGAAGAAAGCTACGAAAGGTCCAGAGGAGTAAGAAAATACAAACAAGTTATTGAGAATATCAGAGCATATGCAGAATGGAAAAAGGAAAACAGCCCAAAGACAAGCCTTGGTGTACAATTCGTTGCCGAAAGTGTAGAGGGTGTTCTGAAATTCTATGAAGCCAACAGAGGGCTTGATGTAGACTACTATTCGTTCAGACCGTTGGAAAGTACAGGCGGTAGTTATTATAAGGATAAGCTGAAAAAAACACAAGCACGGGAAATAACGGCGGCAATAAAGGCACTTGCGGCAAAGGACAGTCGTGTTACATTAAACTTTAAGTGGGATTTACTCGAAAAGCAGGAAACTACTTGTACAGCACAATGGGCGCAGATAGGCGTAAACGAGCGTGGCGAGGTAATGTATTGTTGTCATAAGCCGTATCAGATAGTAGGGCATATTTTGGATGATGATATTTTGGAAAAGAAAGCACAGGCACAAACAGATATGAGTAAATGCGACATACCGTGTAGAATGACCGCCCCCAATATGTTTGTTGCCCAGACGATGAAGCAGCGGAAAGACCCGTATTTCATCTAATGGTTGCAGCCGTTCCGTATTGAGGACGGGAGGTGATTGCGATGGCGGGAGCGGACAACCTAAAGGGTAAGGGCTTTGATAGTCGAAGCACGGAAGAAGTACGAGAAATAGCCCGAAAAGGTGGAATAAACTCAGGAGCATCCCGTCGGCGCAAACGTACTATGAAAAGCGGTGCAAAAATGCTTATGGATATGCCAATAACCTCAAAGGAAATAACACGAAAGCTAAAGTTGGTTGGCATTGACGAAGAAGATGCGACCTATCAAATGGGTATTATGGTTGCGATGTTACAAGAGGCTCTTGCCGGAAATGTTAAAGCAGCACAATTTATCCGTGAGCTTGTGGGAGAGGACCCGAAGCAGGAGATGCAAAAGAAAGAGTTCAAGCTAAAACAAGACGAGTTCAAATACAAAAAAGAGCAGGATGCAAAAGCCGCAGCGGATATGGATATGTCAGGTTCGTTGGCGGATGCAATTATGGAGGCTTACGAGCAGAGAATAGGAACAGAGGATGATGCAGAAAATGAAGAATGAACACATACTTTATTATGCTACTCACCCAGTTGAGTTTACACAAGACATTATAAAAGCAGAACCAAACAAAGACCAGTGCGATATTTTGAACAGCCTTGTACATAATCAGATGACAAGCGTGCGAAGTGGGCATGGTGTTGGTAAAAGTGCAGTTGAGGCGTGGGCAATCATATGGTTTATGATGACCCGCCCGTTTCCTAAAATCCCGTGTACAGCCCCTACCCAACACCAGTTATTCGATATACTTTGGGCAGAAGTTAATAAATGGATGCGTAATAATCCGTCATTAGAAAGGGAACTTATATGGACAAAATCAAAGCTGTATATGAAAGGGCATCCGGAGGAATGGTTTGCGGTTGCTCGTACCAGTACGAAGCCGGATGCGTTGCAAGGATTTCACGCAGAACACGTTTTATATATTATTGACGAGGCATCGGGCGTTGATGATGCGGTATATGAGCCTGTACTCGGTTCATTGTCTACCGCAGGAGCAAGGCTTTTGATGTGCGGGAACCCTACGCAATTGAGTGGTTTTTTTTACGATAGTCATAACAAGAATAGAGGGAGCTACAAAACGTTCCACATAGATGGCAGAAAGTCTACACAAGTATCACAAGACTTTGTTGATATGATAATAAATATGTATGGTGAGGATAGCGATATATTCCGTGTTCGTGTTGCCGGTGAATTTCCGTTACAGGAAGACGATGTCTATATTCCATTGTCAATGTGTGAAAACAGCATTATGACGGAATATTCTCCCCGAAAAAATCCGAATAGCATCCATATTGGTGCGGATATTGCCAGATTTGGGGACGATAAAACCTGTATTGGCTATAAGATAGACGAAAAAGTTACGTTTTATCGTAAGCGTAGAGGACAAGACACAATGAAAACAGCAGATGATATTGTTGCCTGCGGTGAAATGCTTGTTAAACAATACCACTGGAAAGAGACTATACCTGTCAAGATTGATGACGGTGGAGTTGGGGGCGGTGTTGTTGATAGATTACGACAGATAAAAAGAAACCAACCGGAACGGTTTTGGTGGCTTGATGTTATTCCTGTAAAGTTTGGACAGAGAATAAAGCACAAACATTTTTATGATAGCACTACATATATGATGGCGATAGTTAAGAAATTGTTGTCAACATACGACGAGGAAGATGGAACGAAGAAGCCCTGCGAGCTTATTCTTCCTGATGATAATGACCTTGTAGCACAGCTATCAACACGAAAATATGAAATGACGGAAACCAGTAAAATTAGGATTGAGAGCAAGAAAGATGTTAAAAAGCGAGGACAACATAGCCCCGATGAAGCAGATTGCTTGCTTTTATTATGTCTGCCGGTCAAGGCAAAATCTAAGAAAAGGAGCGAGGCATAATGAGCAAAAAAACTTTGCGCCCTATTAAGATGGATGTAAAAGTGATTAAGAGCCAAACACCTCTTGACGATTTGATAGAAAAGTCGTTGACACCTACACAGGTAAGTCCGGAGGAAACAGCAAACGCCAGTGAATGGATAGCACCAACGTATAATATGAGAGGTTTACGGGCAATGGTGAGCCAATCGACAATTCTGCCACAATGTACGAGGGCATATCGTAATAATATTCCGGGCTATGGAATTGGTATTCGATACAAAGATGATGTAGACGAAACTCCGGAGATGGCAGCCGAATACAAGAGAGCCGAAGAAATAATAAACTTGCTTAATATGGATATGGACACAAAGGAAGTGTTCGAGGACGTTATTGAAGCAAGAGAAATGTATGGCATTGCGTATCTTGAAGTTATCAGAAATATGGCTGGTGAGGTCAGTCAGATTGAATTTGTGAAAGATACACCAAGCGTTACGAAAACAATTCCATTGGAACCATATCAAGAAACGGATTTTTGGTATAATGGCAGAATTGAAAAACGCCCCAAAAAGTTTATGAAGTATCGACAACAAAGTGGAGGTAGAACTGTTTACTTTAAAGAGTTTGGGGACAAGCGAATAATGGATAAACGTACAGGACTGTATGTTGACAAACTTGATATTGAGTATCAGGCTAACGAAATACTGGAATTTGCTATCGGCACAGAACCATATGGCGAAGTTCGTTGGATGGGACAATCATTATCGGTTGATGGTATGAGAAAAGCGGAATATTTGAATAATAATTATTTCAGAAACGGCAGACACACACCCCTTATGATTATGATACAAGGCGGTACACTCACCGATGAAAGCTTTGAAAAGTTGCAACATTATATGAATGACATAAAAGGTGTAGAGGGACAACACGCTTTTATTATACTTGAAACAGAAAGCACAGACAACAACCTTGAATTTGAGGGAACAAACCAACCAACCATTGAAGTGAAAGACCTTGCAAGTATATTGCAACAAGATGAGCTTTTTCAAGCATATCTCGACAATGGCAGAAAGAAAGTACAAAGCGCATTTTTGCTTCCGGATTTGTATGTAGGTTATACTACGGACTTTAATCGTGCAACAGCGCAGACCGCTATGGAAGTGACCGAAAAACAGGTATTCCAGCCCGAAAGAAAATCCCTTGCGTGGGTAATAAATAACAAGCTGTTAAGCGAGTTCGGATTTCAATATGTAGAGGCGTACTTCCTTGAACCGGACATATCAAATCCGGATGACCTTGTAAAGATACTGGAAGTATGCAACGGTGCAGGTGGGCTTACCCCGAATAAAGCTAAACAGATTGTATTTGAGGCTCTCGGTGAAGTATCTGAGGATTACGATGGAGAGTGGGGAGAAATACCGATTGCGTATTCCAAAGGCTCTACGAACGCCACAGATGCAATATCGGGTTTGCTTGGTGTAAATATGGCAATTCAAAAGGCGCATAACAACCACGATGATGAAATTGTGCCTGTTTTAAAACAGATTAAGAGGTATTTACAGAAGTTGGAACAGGACAAGGGGGTGTAGGATATGTTGCTGGGACTGGTTATAGGTTTCTTGACGGGCGGAACTGTTGGAGTATTCATTACTGCTCTATGTAAAGTTTCTGAACGTAATGGGGGCGAAAACAATGTGTAGTATATGCGGCGATGTTATCAAGGCTATAGATAGATATATTGCTATGGCAGATGATGACCTGAAAGATGAGCTTGCAGCCGAAGGCAGAGCATTGCCAAAAGATAGCGTGAAAATGGTTTCGGAGATGGAGGACGATGTTGCAGCGGCACTTGTAGACCAAACAGAACTTTTTGTTTCAAGAATTTTGGGACAAAAAAGTGTAGACGGACTACTTGAAGTAGTGGACCATATTAAATCAATAGATAAAACAGATAAAAAAATAGCGGAGGCTGCAAAAAAACAATTTACAAAGTATGTGCCGAAAATGGTGGTTAAGTACACGTCAGATACGGACAGTGCAATAAAGATTAATTCAGTATCAAAAAAAACAACTGACTGGATTGATGGATGGAGTAATACACTTGCATCGATAATGAAGTTAAACAGTCATAAAGAAATTGACAGTATTCTGAAAAAAAGTCTTGAAAATGGTGATGGCATAGTAACTATCTCGAAAGCTATTCTTGATAGTGGTGTAAGGGACGAGTATTACAAAGCACGCCGTGTTGCGGTAACAGAAATGCTGCGAGCGCATAACGTGTCAAAGAATGAGGCTCGGATGCAATGCCCGTGTATTACTAAAAAAAGATGGAGACATACAGGAGCATACAAAAATCAGCCGAGAGAAAATCACGTTGCTATTGATGGGCAGACGGTGGATAAGGACAAACCATTTGAACTTATCGGAGTAGATGGGTCTTTATATTATCCTATGTTTCCGGTTGATACAATTCTGCCGGCAGAGGAGGCAATAAACTGTCACTGTATAGCAGAAGATGTTGTTGATGAAAGCATACTTGGCTTATCTGCGGAGGAACGCCAGCAGTTACGAGATGAAGCTATTGCTGAAATGGACGAGGACTGGGAAAGGGAACTTGACGAAATGTATAGGGAATTGCAGTCTGAAAAAGTGGAGACAACCTTTTCTGCGGATAGCTTTAAGGGCGGTAAAGATGATTACGAATTAACCGGAGATGTATCAGATTTACACCTTACGGATAGTGCGAGAGAACGGATTGAAGCAGCGACTGACAGGGTGAAAACTGCGGCGGATTTTCAGGATTACTTAAAAGATAAGGGCATTAACGTAGAAACATCCTGTATTCCATTGCAAGAAAGATGGCACGATGAAATTCCGGCGGTAAAAAGGCAAATGGACACAATTATTGCTGCTGTTGAACAATACGAGGATATAGGAGGACTATCAAGTGTTAAGACAATTCATTTTTGGGAAACAGGGCTTGACGTTCAAGGACAATACAGTTACAGAGCGATTGGCGAAGGAAAGGTTGCTGATGAAGGGCATATTTATTTAAGCGACCGTGCAACGGGATTTCATATTTTTCACGAATTTGCTCACGCCTATGCAGACTCAAGTAAAATAGCCGGCACTGATGTGGTGGGATGGTCAGCAATGCTCAACATAGAAGCAGGGCTATCCAAAGAGGCGACTGCTTATTTTGGGGCAAACTCATCTGTAATTGAAGCAGAAAAGTTTGCCGATGCGATAGGAGGGGCGTTTGCGTATGGAAAGAAAGAAAGACTTAATTTTCTTGCGAATGTAGCAAATTATATTCACGGGAAAAAGCAATGAGAAAACAGGACTGCAATCGTAGTCCTGTTTATATATATATGCAATACTGAAAGGGGGTGAACAAGAACAAATGGAAGTGAAAAAGGCATACGAAATCACAGATGCGAAAATCCAATTTGTCAGTTTGGTGGATAAGGCAGCAAACCTAAAAAAATTCCTTATCACAAAAGCTGATGATGGAAAGGTGACGTTTACAACGTGCGGTCGAATTGTAAAAAAAGATGCAGACAATCACTTTGTGACAGGTGTTGTGTATGAGCCACTGACGGAAGATGCCCACGGAAATTATATGACCGAGAGTGAAATTACAAAAGCGGCTTATTATTTTGCAAAGAGTGGGAACAAGGTTGATTTGCAGCACTCTTTTGAACCATTGGACGGCGTAGCAGTAGTCGAAAGCTGGATTGCAAAAGCAGATTTTCAGTGTGGAGACGAACCAGTGCAGAAAGGCACTTGGCTGATGACGATGGAGATTGACAATCAAAAGATATGGGATGCAATCGAAAAAGGTGAAATTACGGGCTTTTCTATGGGAGGCGTTGGAGTTTATAGCGAGGAGGACATACAGTTGGAAAATGTTACAAAAAATGTTTTGGATGCAGTGAATGAGCCTGAACAAAACGAAAAAAAAGGTGTTTTTAAAAAATTGGCAGCATTGCTGGGCTTTGATGTGGTGGAAAAGGGCGCACTTGCAGATGAATACGTTGAGAAACAAAGAACAGATACGGCAGTAGAAAAAGCCGGTAAAAAGATAAGCGGTGCAAATAAAGAAACATTGCAGACAGCGTATAATGCGCTTGGTGCATTGTTGGAAGCCGTTTCTGAACCAAAAATAATCCAATCCGGATGTTCATTGTGGTAAT
>CANRCU010000001.1 GCA_947629215.1 uncultured Clostridia bacterium | reverse complement strand
CGCCACACCTTGAAACCGCGCCCTATCCCGGTTTCCCGACGGATATGCAGCCGCAGATAACGGCGCTTTTTGCCGCCAAAACGGGCGAATGTGTCATACGCGAGAATATATTCGACAAACGCCAAGGGCATATAGCCGAATTGAGAAAAATGGGCGCAGACATAATTGCCGCGGACGAACGCACCTTTCTTGTAAGAGGTCACGGCAAAGGCTTCAAAAAAGCCGAAGTCAGCGCCACCGACCTGCGCTGCGGGGCTGCGTTGCTGCTTGCCGCCCTCACCGTGCGTGACGGCGCTTGCGTTATAAAAAACGGCGGCTATATTTTGCGCGGATATGAGGATATATGTAAAAAAATGTCGCTTATAGGTGTGGATCTGCGTTATTTGACTTGACAAAAGTGCGTTTTGGTTGTATGATACAATAGAAGTTTTGATCGAAACGGAGTTGTGCAAATGAAAAGATCGGGTCCGCTCGCTGCGCTTTTCGGTATATGCATCGTTATGACCGTAATGCTGTTGTTTTTCTTGCCCGTATTCGGGATAACGGATATACAGATAAACGGCAACGAGCTTTTTACCGACGAAATGGTGAAAGCCGTTATAAACAATAACAACAACAATATTTTTGCTTTTAACGGCGGCAAAGCGATAAAAGAAATGGAAAAAAGCAATTATATAAAAAAAGTACAGATAACAAAAAAACTGCCTCATACGCTTGTTGTGGATATTGAGGAAAACAAGGTCAGGGGCTATGTTGAGTTTACGGGCAGTTATCTCTATCTCAGCGACAACGGCCTTGTTATAGACGTGCGCAGCGATATGGTAAAGCCTGCGCCGATAATTATGGGGCTGCAATTTGCGACCTTCACCCTTGGCGAGCCTATCGAAACGGACAATCCCGAGGCGTTTGAAGCCATGATAAGTCTGTCCGAGATGTTTGAAAAATACGAGCTTATGAACGACGTACTCAAGGTGGATATAAGCGACCCCGAAAACATTAAATTCTACTGTGACAATGTACAGGTCATTTACGGGGAGAACGACGGTTCGACAAACAGACTGCTGACACTTATAGAGATACTCAAAAATTTGGATACATCCATCCCCGGCACTCTCGATTTGACGCTCGAAAACCCGACTTTTGTCTATACAAGCTGAAAATATAACATTTTGGGTATTATTTTTGAATTTTTTTTAAAATTTTTGATTTTAGTATTGAAAAATCTTTAAAAAAATTGTAAGATGTATATAGAGTATATTTATAATGACAGAAATAAAGTTATTTATATATGTTCCGTCCGGGACTTGCGAAACCAAACTGCTTAGGAGGAAAATAACGTGATCTTACTTGACGAAAACAACAATGAATTTGATAATATCGCCAAAATCGTGGTCATTGGCGTTGGCGGCGGCGGCGGTAATGCCATAAACCGTATGATAGAAAACAGCCCCGAGGGCATAGATTTTCTTGCCATAAATACAGACAGCATGGACTTGAGGGGTTCAAAGGCAACAAGAAAAATAGCCATAGGCGCAGAACTCACCAAGGGGCTTGGCGCAGGCGGACGCCCCGAAATAGGCGAAAAAGCCGCAGAAGAATCCCGTGAAGCCATAAAAGAGGCTCTTGAAGGCATCGACATGGTGTTCATAACCGCAGGTATGGGCGGCGGCACGGGTACGGGCGCAGCGCCCGTTATTGCAAGGATAGCGCATGACCTTGGCATACTTACGGTAGCCGTTGTCACAAAGCCCTTTAATTTTGAGATGAAAAAGCGTATGAAAAACGCCGAAGAGGGCATAGAGCGCCTTAAAGAAAACGTTGACACGCTTATTGTCATACCTAACCAGAAACTGCTTGAAATAGCCGATAAATCGACTACGATGATACAGGCTTTTGAAAAAGCCGACAGCATACTGCATCAGGGTGTAACGGGTATCTCAGACCTTATCACCAAACCCGGCATGATAAATGTTGACTTTGCCGACGTATGCACCATTATGCGAAACAAGGGTCTTGCTCATTTCGGCGTAGGCCGCGCAAACACGGCGGAGGCTGCCGTGCGCGCCGCTATCAATTCGCCCCTGCTTGAAACTTCCATCGCAGGCGCTACAAGCGTGCTTATCAATTTCAGCAGCAGCTCGAATCTTTCAATTCTTGAAGCTGCCGAGGCTGCAGAAATCATTACCACGGCTCTCGATCCCGATGTTGAGAATATATTCGGTACTTCCATCAACGAAGAGTTGGGCGACGAGGTCGTTGTTACCGTTGTTGCAACGGGTCTTATAGATAAGGAAAAAGTCATCGGCTCATCGGTATCCCGTCCAAGACCGAGTTTCATTAAAAAAGTTGAGGCTGCCGAGGAAGAAATAGCCGAAGCACCCGAACCACGGGAAGAAAAGGAAGAAGAACAGCCCGCACGCCCCGTTCAGTCACAAAGGCAAACTCAGCGTTCGCATTTTGACGAGCTGCATTCCAAAGCAAGCGAGCTGGATAAAGACAGTATAGATATACCCGATTTCTTAAAACGCAGAAAGAAATAAAAGACTGTTGATTTTCCGTTAAGTAAAGTAGGGGGTGTCGTTTTTGCGACACCCTCTATTTTTTTAAACAAACAGTTCGTTTTCTTTCCTGACGGAACAAGCTTTTTTTATTGCCAAAGCGGCGGCGGAAACCATCATACCGTTTATCTTTCTTGCATTTTCGGGGCATATTTTCACACAGCGCATACAAGAGATACATTTCTTTTTATCGGCATGAAAACGAGCGGTGTCTATTGCCTTTACGGGGCATTTTTCGGCGCATATCCCGCATTTTGTACAAGACTTTTCGGGGCTTGGCACAAGCCCTGCGCCGCCTGCCTTTTTATAAGTATGGCTGCCCGGTATAAAGCCTGCTTCGTCCGTTTTGTTCATAAGCTGACGGGCAAAGCCTTTCAGCTGCTCTTCGTCGGACTTGTCGGGTCTGTTTGCTGCATATTGAGGTATTATCGAATGTTGGGCTACAGCCGCTATGGCAGCCGTTACCCGAAATCCGCTTTCTTTGGCGGCGTCCTCCATTTCTGCAAGCGTATCTTCATACGCCCTGTTCCCGTATACACAAACAATAACGCAGTCCGCGCCGTTGCCCCTTATATTTTTTAAACGTCTGACAGCCGTTTCGGGCGCTCTGCCGCCAAAAGACGGCATGGCGATAATGACCTTGTCCGCACGCTCTATTTTACACTCGGCAAGATCAATATTTGCATCGCTTAGGTCTATCTTGGTCGTTTTTTCGCTCCATTGTGTACTCAAAATATGCGAAACCTTTTCCGTACCGCCCGTGGGGCTGAATATTATTTCTGCTACGTTCATAAAATCATCTCTTTTCCAAAATACAAAAGCCGCTCTAACGGCGGCTCTTAACTGTTAAGCTGATAACGGGAGTCGAACCCGTGACCTCAGCACTACCAATGCTGCGCTCTACCTACTGAGCTATATCAGCATATCAGCAACAGTATTATTATATACTATAAAATCGTATATGTCAATATTTTTTAAAAAAATATTTTTGAGCAAAAGCGGCGCATATCATGTCTGCGCCGCTTGTGGACAAAGGTATTCAGATACCGTTGTTTTTGGCAGTTCTTTTTTTCAAAACACCGCTTATTATCAGCATCAGCACACCCAAGGCATACGATATATGTCTGCCTTTTCCGCCCGTTCCGGGGAATGGGCTGTAAAATTTAGCGTTTACAAAACTCAAAGACTGTGAAAGCCTGCTGTTTTCCAACTTACCCGAAACGCCGTTTTCCGTGATCTCCGGCGTTTCCGTGCCGTTTGTAACACGCAGCAGCAAATAGTCCTCGGGTATGTCCTTTTCTCTTATCGTATATTGTGTGTATGGGGGTATATCCTTTATCACGATATGCTTCGTATTTTGCAGAGTAAAAGTGCCTGTATACTTACCCTCGCTTGTTTTGTTAAATGCTATGGGCAATTCCTCTCCCGACATATCGTAAACGGTAATACCCGGTATGCTCGCCGTTCCCTCGGGACATTCAAATTCGGCTTCAAATGTGAAGTCTTTGCCTTTGGCTGCGTCGTTCCATACTTCTTTCTTTACGGTAAGACTGCCCATACAGATATTTCTGAAAGGTATATTTATTGCCTCTGTTTCTATGGGTCCGTCATCCGAAATATAGGCATATGCAGCCGACACCTTCAATTCACCCGTAGGCAGCCCGTCTTTAAGTTCACGCTCAACATTGAGGGTCAGCCTTATATCGTTTTCAAAACACTTCATATCTTTTTCATCAAAACCGTCCGTGTTTTCGGAAATAGTGAATTTATATTGCTGAAGTTCTTCCTCACCCTTTTTTACAACGATGTCGCCAAGCGTTTTCACTATTGTATTCGTTACTTCAGAGGCATCCGCAGTGACCGAAAAAGTATAATTCCCTTCGATGTCCGTCGCAAGCTCAGTCGGCATTTCTATCACATCGCTTCGAATGGCTTCTTTTGCCTTTTCCGAAGGCACTATTTTAAATGAGAACTCCTCGCCGTCGTTAAAAGGTCTGCCCTCTATGTTCTTGGTCATGGCAAAGCCTATTTTGTTTTCTTTATCGGCATAAGTGTTCACAAATTCAATGTTGGTATTCGAAAGCTCGATAGCATCTCCTTCCCCGACCTCACCATAGAGAGAACCTTTGCCGTCGTCTTTCAGTTTCACCGTTATTTCGTAAGTACCCGAATTTTTTTCTGTAATACCCGTTACATCTTTTTCCTTGAATTTAAATTTATATTCGCCCGGTGCTGTAAAGGTCACGGACTTAAACTGTTTGGAGGTATCCTCTTTTGTTATAAGAACTTTGTTGTCTTCGGGCATTATTACCCCCGTTTCATCTTCGTACGTCATGGTAAATTCAAACTTGTCCGCAGACAGCCAGTTTCTGCCGTTTAAAATTTTTGTTATTTTCGGCGTCCAGGTATAGGATGCAGCATAGGTGTTTGTGAAAGTCATTTCGTGAGGGCCTTCGTGTGACTCTTTTCTCTTTATAAGCAGTTTTGCACCTGCGGGAGGCGTATCCATGTCTTTTCCGTCCCGTAATTTTCCGTTTTTATCCACATAACACCATGTTACATCGGTTTCGCTGCCTGTTTTCCACTCGGATTCATTGACAACGTGTTGATTTGTAATACAGTTTGCTACGGCAGATTCTTTATCGTTCTTGTAAAGATAAAGATCAATCTCTTCTATGATGCCGTCTTCTTCCTCTTCTGCTTCGTTTGTGATCGTGCCTTTTTCCGTGTTCCTGAGTATTATTTCAAGATAATATTTATTCTCGTCATAGGTAATGCCGTTCACCTCATCGGGCTTATCCTCGCTTATTTCAAGCCAATAGGTCACAGGCATGGTTTGGGCGGTATATTTACCACTTTCAAGCTCCTCATCGTCGGGGGTGGGTTTGTCGTCCGTAGGTTCGTATGGGTTTCCTTCCTTATCCACATATTGCACGGGGAAAGTAATATTGTTAAATATAAAGTAATTAAAATTAAGGTTATCGGGCTGTTCTTTTGTGAAATCATGTGTCCATTCCATCGCAGCGCCTTCACCCGAAGCTTTCGGATCGCCAAGACCCGTTATCGAAAGGTTTTTGTTCGCTATTGCCTCTTGTGTAACATCGTCTGTACCCTTTATACGCACAGTAAATTTATCACTGCTGTTATAGCCGCCTTCGGGTCTGCCATTGAAAATTTTTTTAATGGCATAGCTTGTGGACTGTGCCGCAGGCGCAGGGGTATAAGTGTTTGTAAACAGGGGGCTTGAACCTGCAAATACTTTTGAAGTTGTGTCATCGCCTTCGGTATAGGTTATTTTTGATACCTCGGCTGTAAGGTGAGAATTGCCGAGGTCAAGCTCACCTGTTGCACCGGTGTTTAAAACACGGTTTACGGTGATTTCCACCGTATATATGCGTTTTGAGGTTTCAAGGGTGCTGTTTTTGTCCGCTTCATCCAGCTCCGAAACAGAAAATGTGTATGTCCCCGCAAAAGGAAATTCAAAATCGCAGAATCTTGCATTTCCTTCATTTGTTATCAGCGTATCGGATACCTTTGTGTCGCTGCTGTTGTATGTTATATCGGGGCGGTCTTTCTGTTGGGTTGTAAAGCTGTAAAAAGCATTATCTGAATTAACTACTTTTGTGCAGGAAGAAAATTCTTCTACAAATGCGCCCAGCTTGTCAAGCAATACTGCATCATCTGTATATAATAATCTTTCCGCATCATTGATATTGAATTCGCCTTCTTTATTCAAATCATTGCCGTCAAACATCGGCTTTATATTAAAGGTAAATTTGTCATCACTCTGCCATGCCCTGCCCAGTATCTGTTTTCTTATTTTAAATTCCTTGTCGGCAAGGGCATTACCTATTTGATGAAAAGCATAGCCTTTTTCGTCAAAATAGAATACATTTTCACTGTCTGTTTCCAAATCTTCTTTTTTTGGTTTGACTTCGTAATATTCTTCCAATATACGGTATCCGTCGGGTGCATATACCTCTCTTACGGTATAGGTTTTTGTCGGATCAAGCCCCGGGAAAGCCACACGGCCGTTGCTTCTTGTCGAACCCGAAGCTACTTGCTTTTCACGCAATCCTTCCACGTCACCGTTAAGAGCTTTTATCTCTTCCATTGTGCCGACATATACACGGAAGGTAGCGCCCTGAAGGTAATTTCCCTCTTTTGGCGTATCGTAATATTTAAGTATCTCTATCGTGCCGGGTTGTTCTGCGTTTGTTATGGTCACGGTCGTGTTGTCCGAACGCATGTCACGGTCAAGAACGGCTGTATATTTTGGGTTTGTGTCCTCTTTCCACTCTGTTATTTCGCCCATATCCTTGGCATCCGAGTAGCCGTCGTCATTTAGGTCGGGCAAGTCGGTCACTTTGCAGTCCGCAGGTACGGTTCCGTCTTTAAATAAGGTGCTAAGATCCACACTGTATGTTTTGTTTGCAACAAAACTCTCATATTTGCCTGTTGCATTGTTGTAATCGTTATAGGTGTGTCTATATATCTTGCCTGCGTTGTTGTCTATGTAATATTCGGCGGATACATAATAGTTGTCAACATTCTTACCACCAAGCTCTGCGGGAAGATATTCGTCCTCCTTTTGCCATGATGTTATTGCGGACAAGGTATAATAATCGTAAATATAAGAACCTGTATCTCTTTCAAGTTTGTATGACAGCTGGTATACCACCGCTGCGGGGTGGGTCGCGTTTGTTTCTTTAGTTTTCCACTCTTTTTTCAGCACAAGCGAACGGTCAAGGGTCTTGTAATTATAGCCCACATCCACTGCGCAGACTGTATGGTCGGGATTTTCGTGGATTTTTTTATCAATTTCATTAGAATATCCCAGCTTTGTCGGGTCTACGCCCTCACTTCCGCCGACAACGATTTTCTGTACCTCTGTACCTTTGTAAGAATTGTTAAAACTTTTATTTGAGTAGTAGCCATAGTATTGATTAAGTATTTTATCCTCATAATGTTCTAATGGTTTAGCTGTTATACTACCGCTTTTTAACGTATAGTTTTTTGAAGGTTTTATAACTTCATATATATATTCTGTTCCGTTTTTCGGGTCATAATTCAAACTGGTGAATTTGTAAATACCGTCTCCCGTTGTCAGCCCGGTATCGACAAGCATATACTTATTTTCAGCCGTAGGAAAACTTTCGGCATTAAGCGCAGTTAACGTATTGTCCGAATTGTAGTTGACATAAGTTTCGCCTTCTATGATGTCCTTGTCATTTGTTTTTTTGTAAAGATTCAGGGTGACGCCGCTCATTGCATAGTCGCCGTCTTGGGACATATCTTTAAATAATCCATCGGAATTTGCATCAAAGAACACACGGCCTGTAAGGTTAAAATAATTTTCCGGGCGTTCTGTTATTGTGATACTGTCAATATCAACGGAAGCCGTCGCAGGCTTGGAAGGTATAAATGTCCAGAAGTTGGCAATGGCATAATCGGTAGTGGAGTAATCGCCTGTTGACTGTCCGACCGGATATTTTGCCGAATCGAGATAATCCAATATATCTTCTTGACCTTCTCCTTTCAGCAATTTCCCGTCTGTGTCAAAATAATTTACTACATTTGTTGTATGGCTGTGGTCTCCGATACGGATCTTATTCTTTGTAACATACTCGGATTTAGCATTACGAACTATATTTTCACCGCCGTTGGCATTGCCTATGTTGTTATAGTTATAATATTGTCCGTCCATACCGTCCGAGGTCGTGAATTTATCTTTTGCTACATCTACATTGCTTTCGGAAAATCCTGTAGATGCAGCCATTTCACCGTAATATATTGCCGTATCGTCATAATATATCAGATTTTTTGTCTTGCCGTAAATATTGTCATCGGCATCCAGTCGTGTACCGTTTTTATCATAAATATGGCTCATTCTTGTAAATGTGATACCGCCCGGCGCACATTCCATATCTATGATAGGAAAATGTATCTCCCCTGCTTTTGTGGTGACGGTGAATGCCAGGTTTTCCATAAGATACTTGTTTTTCGGAATTACCGTACCGTTTCCGTCCTTACCGTTCCAGTAGAAATAATTTGTGGAATGGGGCGTGACCGCACCCGAAATTTCTACGGGTGCAAAGCTGTCCTCTGCTTCGGTATTCTTAAATTCAAGACGCAAAGTGGCGGTAGTCGCTTCATCCACATCAAAAGCAAAATATCCGCCCTCACCCTCATATGCGCCGGGTATCTTGTTTCCGCTCTCGTCTTTGATTTGGCTTACAAAACGCAGATTTGTAGCGGGGTCGGGCTGAACAGGCTTTTCGTATATTTCGCCTTCTAACCGGTCGTCGGGATATTCCAAAAAAATATAATAGCTTTTCAGCATATCCGTATCCTTTGTACCGGGATATTTATATGCTGCGCCCATTCGGGCATAAGTATTTTTGTTGTTTACATCTTTTACTGATGTATAAATGATTTCGCCCGTTGCGGAGTCGTAAAGTCCCTTGTTGTTGGAAAAGAAGTTATAGGTATAAGGTATTGCATTATTAAACTGCATTTTATAGATATAACTATCCTTTGTAAGAATATAATATGAATCTTTGACACCTATGTTATTGGTCGGATCCATTTCTAACGAAAGAAAATCCGCATAAGTACGTCCGTGTTGTTCTTCACCGCTTTCATTAAATACTGTTAAATTTAAAGCAGCAATAAGTCCGCTTGTTTTGGTATCACTGAAACTACCATTTCTTTGTTTTGCATTATTGTTGCCGCCGCTCTTGTTATAAGAATGAAACTCAAAAGTGTATACTCCCGTTTCTATTACATTATAAGTATAGGGGGTGTATGTATATGTATTAGATGTTGCATCGGTATATTCTCCAACAAACTTACCGTTTTCTTTATGTAAACCTTTTACTGCCGCATATTCTGTTTGCCAATCCGGAATGTAACCGGTTTTATCATCGTCTGAATTTCGTATGTCAATTGAATGAGAAACCCCGTTTAAATCTGTCATAACTACATCGACAGAACCTTTATCACCTACGGTCGATGAAACTTTTGTATGATTTATATTAAGCTGTGAATCATATACGCTTGAACCGACACAAATTGTGTCGCCTTCAAAAGCATATACGTGGAAGATGGTCCTGTATTCCACGCCGCCAAAACTGTCGTTTCGGCAAGCATAATTAGGGCGTGCGGCTTTCAGGAAAGCATCATCGGGGTCGCCGTCATTATTACCGTCCCACATATGTTCCAACGTTTCGTTTGCATACTCATCGGTGCTGCTCTCTGCCGCCTTTGTTTCTACGGGTTCTACGGGTGAAGTGAAATTTATATTCGGCAATGCGGATAATATTATAGAAGTACATAATATAAAAGCAGATGTTCTTGTTAAAAAATTGTGTTTTCTCATAATGCCCTCCGTGAAAAGTTTTTTTGCGATTTTTTTCGGGGGGGGGTGCTTCAAAACCCCCTGTATGAGCGCATAAAAAGGTTTTTTTGAGCCTTGAGGCGTTCTCCTTTTATGCTGTATACTCATGCCGAAACGGCTTGACGTTCTCCGTTCCGAAGAGTTATTCGGTCAAAAGTAAATATTGACTTGTAAACAAAGTTTTCCATATTTATGTTTTTTATTTCATTATATACGAAAAAACGTTATGGGTCAATCCCTAAAAATTTTGCAAACCTTTTATAACGGACAGTTAGCTCCGACTTGCCTTCCAAAATTTGACCTGTGTCATTATAGTATAAAATTCCGCCTTAAACAAATAATAGCTATACAAATAAAATTTGTTTATAAGGAGGACATTACGGTGAAAGCTACCGGTATTGTAAGAAGAATAGATGATTTGGGAAGAATTGTTATCCCCAAGGAGATAAGAAGAACACTCAGAATAAGAGAGGGCGACCCCCTGGAAATTTATACCGACCGCGAGGGCGAGATAATCCTTAAAAAATATTCGCCTATAGGCGAGTTGGGGGCGTTCGCAAAGGAGTATGCGGAAAGTCTTGCCCAAAGTGCAGGCCATATAACCTGCATAGTGGATAAAGACCAGATAATCGCCGTCAGCGGCGGCAGCCGAAAAGAGTTTATGGAAAAGCATATCTCGGACGAACTGGAACAGGTGCTGAATGCCCGAAATACACACATTGCTACCCGCAATGACAGCGATTTTGTGCCGATAGTGGAAAACGAAAACGACGATATTTATTCCGCCGAGCTTATCGTACCCATCATATGCGAAGGCGATGTATTGGGCGCTATAATTATGCTCGGCGACCAAAGCATGGGCGAGGTCGAAGGCAAACTTGCACAGACCGCAGCCGGTTTTTTAGGCAAACAAATGGAGCAATAAAAAAATCTTTAAAATATTTCGTAACACAACAAAAAGAGGGTGTCGCAAAACGACACCCTCTCCGACTTATTCACAAGGCATTTTGAATGAATTTATAAGCGACTTCTGCAATATTATAGAGGCATCCGCAGCATTGAGTTCTTTGTTTCCGTCCACGTCCACAACGGACATATAGTCGTCGGTTTTTTTCTCAACGGTCATTTCAAAGTCGGTTTTAAGTACCTTCTGCAATACCATTGCCGAATCCGCTGCGGTTATCTCACCGTTACAGTCTGCATCACCGTAGTTTATACCGCCGTTGTAATGTATCGTTGCATTGAGCAGAGCATCATTGCCAAAGTCCTTAGATAAGCTGTTCCATTCCTCTTTAGTGCCGTCGTAATAAACATCCTTAAGGTTTATACAGCCTTCAAATGCTTCGCTTTCTATCTCCTGTACAGCGGAGGGTATGCTTATGCTTGTCAGCCCCTTACAGTCATAAAAAGCGCCTGCGCCGATTAGCTCCGTATTTTTGGGTATATCTATGCTTGTAAGCCCCTCACAGCCGTCAAATGCGGCTACATCGATCAATTTTATACTGTCGGGCAAAACTATATTCTTTAAATTTCCGCAATATTCAAATGCATACATACCTATGCATTCTACACCGTCGGGGATATGGACGTCTGTCAGTGACGAACAATACCTGAATGTTTCGTCTGCGATTTCTGTCACTCCGTCGGGTATGGTCATCTCGCTAAGGCTTGTACAGCCTTCAAATGCTGCGTTGCCTATGGCTGTTACACCTTGGGGTATATTTACGGTTTTTAAATGCAGGCAGTCCAAAAATGTAGAATCACCGATATTTGTCACACCTTCGGGTATGGTCATATCTTCCAATGCGGCACAGCCGCAAAATGCGGCGGCTCCTATACTGTTTACACTTTCGGGTATGTTTATATCCTTTAAATTTACACAGTCCACAAATGCGCATTTACCTATAGTTGTTACGCCCTCGGGTATCGTATATACCGCAGCTTCCTTGGCTATGGGATAACACTCTATACCGGTCTTTGCTTTATTGAACAGGATACCGTCAACATCGGTATAATTTTTGTTGCCTTCCGAAACATAAATATCCGTCAGGGCAGTGCAGGAACCGAATGCCGTATTTTCTATAAACAATACGCTTTCGGGTATAGTCACGGTCGTCAGCCCTTCACAGTTTGCAAATGCCGAGCCTTCAATATTTGTTACACCGTTTGGTATGGTTATGTTTTTTAAATTTTTGCAGCCTATAAAAGCGCCTTTTTTAATATCCGTCACACCGTCGGGTATTGTATACTCCGTATCCGTTTTGCCCGCGGGGAAAGACCATAATTCGGTCTTATCCTTATTGAACAAAACTCCGTCAATATCCGTAAAACCGATGCCGTCTTCGGGAACATTTATCTCAGTCAGACCGTCACAATATCCAAATGCCCCTAAACCCACCGATGTTAAATTTTTGGGCAGAGTGATGCTTGTCAGACCGTCACAATCAAAAAATGCGCGCTCTTTGATTTCCGTCACACTTTGGGGTATGGTTATGCTTTTTAAGGCACAACTCTGAAATGCATATTCCCCTATTGATGTCAGACCTTCGGGTAAATTTATATCTGCCAGACTTACGCAGCCTTCAAACCCGTACTGCCCTATGGTCGTTAAACCTTCGGGCAAAGTTACAGCCGTTAATTTCAAACAACCGCAAAATGCATCGTCCTCGATAGATGTAACGCCCTTTGGTATGGTTATGCTTGTAATACTCTCACAGTATTCAAATGCGCCTCGTTTTATAAATGTAACTTTTTGCGGTATGTTTATGTTTGTCAAAGATTCACAATCAAAAAAGGCGCTTTCCCCTATATAGGTTACATTTTCGGGTATAGTCACTGCTGTCAGTTCCATACATCTGTAAAATGCATTGTCCCCTATGGCTGTTACCTGTACTCCGTCAATTGTATCCGGTATATTTGCGGATGTTATGGTCTTGTCCGCGTATGTGACCGTACCCGTGCTTTTGTCAAAACGGATATTTCCCCCTTCCGCGGGATATACAACTTCGTCATCCGCTGCCATGGCGACAACGGCTTCACCGGTTGTTTTGTAACTGCTGTCGGCAAAAACCGTATTCAGCGTTCCCACTGTCATCATTCCTGCCATTATAAGGCATATCTGCTTTTTAAACTTCATCAAAAATTCCTCCTTATAAATTTAACAGACCGTATATTTTTTATCGACCGAGTAAGACGCTCGGCTTATTTCTTTCACCGAATACAACAGTAAGTACCCCTCGCCTTTTTTGGCGGTGAGTACTTACCTGTCTGTTTGATATTATTTTGCAACAACTATTGTATCCGCATTATAAAGCGCTTTATCCTCGGCAGGGCTGCCCTTTGTGCATTCAATGCTTTTAAGCCCCGTACAGCCCTCAAACGGGTCGTTGCCAAGCTTTGTTACACTTGCGGGTATAACAAGCTTTTTCAGCGCAGAGCAATCCTTGAAAACATAATTGCCTATCTCCGTAAGGTTTGCGGGCAGTCCGCAAGCCGCAAGCGACGAACATCCCGAAAATGTGTTATCCTGCAAAACAGTCACGCTTGCGGGCAGGGTTATGGAACGAATAGCCGAACAGCCGTTAAAAGCATTTTTGCCAAGGCTTGTAACGCCCGTACCTATCTGTACGGTTTCAAGCGATTTGCAGCCGCTGAACGCATAATCGCCTATTGACGTAACACTGTTCGGTATAACTATCTTTTTGAGTTCCGTGCAGTCTTTGAAAGCAAAACCGTCAATTTTTGTTATATCGTCCGCAATAACAATTTCGCTGCTGTTGGTATGACCTTTGGTCAGAACACCGTCGGCAAAATCATAGGGCGACTTATTGTTGCTTGTCGTTGCCGCAGGCGCTTCCTGTTGAGCGGGAGCGCTCTGTTCAGCCTGTTGAGCCTGTTCAGCCGCAGTGTTGTCTGCCGGTTGTTCACTTTCCGTCGTTTCGTCATTTCCGCAAGCTGTCAATGCCGTACAGCATAACAGCAATAATATCAATAATTTTTTCATAGCCATTCTCCTTTTCGCTTGGTAGGTTTACAGCTTATTATACAGCATAGTTTTTTATTTTGCAAGTATATGAACAAAAAATTTCATAAAAAATCATTTTTTGCCTTCGTATATAAGGCTCGTATCACGCTCGAAAGTCTTGCTGAAATCAAGGTGACCCTTGTATTCCGTCAGCTTTTCGCCCTCTATAAGAAACTGTACCTTGGTCACTGTGTCAAGCTCCGTAAGTGAATTTACAATGGAATATATCGTCATTGTTTCTTCGGCGGGAGTGACGTTGTTTTTTGTCATAAATTCCGAAGAAAGATTGACATAACAAATATCGCCCTCGGTCTTTATATCCCTTATTTTCACATCGCTTGAAACGGTGGGTACAAGGCTGCTGTCAAGAGGCCCCTGTATAAGCTGCTCGACTATCTGATATTCGGTGGTACGGCTCTGTTTTATCTCAATGCTGCGTTCTTCGGGCATAAGCTTGTTTTGCCCCGCATTTGTAAAATAAAGCACAACAAGCTGTCTGTCGGTCTTTTCGGGGTCAAGGCTCGGGTTTATGGCAACATTGTTCCTGTTATAGCGCTCTACCGCCTCGCCGTTCATATTCACAAGCGGCTCGTCGTTTACATAAAAATACACATTCCTTAAATAATCAAGCCCCGTCAGCGTATATACCATGCCCGATATGCATAGCAGCTGTTTGGATGCGCTCAGCTTGTTGAAACTGTCCGTAAAATTTATTTTGGCTATGCTCTCGTTGCCGTCGACGGGATAGGTCAGCGAAGTAAAGTTTTTGAGTTCGGGGTCGGCAAGAGAAAGATTTGAATTTGCAGACCCGTTCACATACTCGTTAAAAACCGTGCGTACAGCTTCTTCCCTGTTTTCGGGCAGCTCCGTTCTGCGTGATTCCGCCTCAAGCACGCCCGTTATGTTGTTTATATAATACAGCTCTATTTTGCCTTCGTCATTGCTATCGTCGGCAAAAAACACCGTAAAAAGATATATGCAAGCCGCTGTCAGCAGCACGGCGGCAAGCCCTGCCGCAAACACGGCTTTTTTGTTTATTGTCTTGTTTTTTTTCAAACTCATTTTCCGGCGCCTCCCTGATGTTGCTTGATGGGCAGACGCACAACAAAAGTTGCGCCTTCGCCTTCGGCGCTTGTTACCTTTATACTGCCGTTATGCATCATCACCGTGGAATGTGTTATTGCAAGCCCAAGCCCCGTTCCGCCCGTTTCGCGGTCACGTGTTTTGTCAACACGGTAAAAACGGTTGAATATCTTGCTCTGTTCTTCGGCGCTGATGCCTATGCCCGTGTCTTTGACGCTGAAAAATGCATTCTGATGGTCGCAATCCACCGTTACGCTGACACTGCCGTATCCGGGAGTGTATTTTATGGCGTTTTCCACAAGATTTGACAACGCAAGCGTCAGTTTCATCTCGTCGGCTTCTATGATTATTTCCTTTGAACATTCAAACTCCAGCTCGATATGCTTTTTATCGGCAAGCGGGGTCAGCCGTTTTATTATGGCGGCAACAAGCTCGGTAAGGTTCGTTTCCGCTATGTTCAGCATGCCTTCTTCACGGTAATCCAGCTTTACAAGCGCAAGCAGGTCGTTTATTATGTTCGTCATACGGTCTACTTCGGAATTTATGTCCTGCATAAACTCGCGGTACATCTCCACATCCATATCCTGCTGCAAAAGCAGCGATTCGCTCAACACCTTCATACTGCTCAGCGGCGTTTTCAGCTCGTGCGACACATTTGAAACAAATTCCTGCCTTGCGGTGTCAACATGCTCCAGCTGCTGTGTCATAACGTTTATGGCTTCGCCAAGGCGGCTCAGCTCGTTATGCCCCTTTATATCAAGGCGGTTGTGGAACTGACCGTCTGATATGCGCTGTATGGTTTCAAGAATGTTGTTCAGCGGCGAAAATATTGCCTGTGATAAAAAAAACGTGATGACCGCAAGCGTGAGTACAAGTATTATCATTATTATAAAACCGTTGTGGTCGACATCGGATATGATATTGTTCACCTCGTCAAAAGACGACACCAAAAGCACAGCGCCTATCTTGCGCGACTCCTCGTCCTCGATATAAGCCGACGCATATATAACGCCCTCGCTTTCTCTCAGGTTTGCCTCGTCTTTGCCGTCAAGGGCAACAAGTATCTCGGGTACTATGCACATTTTGCCTATCGCCGAACGGTTCGTATCCGTCACGGCATGGCCAAGGCTGTCGGTCACGATTATACGAAAGCCCTCTTCCTCGCTTTTTATATCCATCTCATCGACAAACTGTTGTTTTTTGTTTTCGTCCGTGAGATAGTTGTTTTTTTGTATGCTGACTGCCACTTTGTTTGCCTGATACAAAAGCTCTTTTTCGTTGGTATTGCGAAAATAGGTCTTTAAACTGTCCGATATGAACATTGAATACACCAAAAGCGGCAGCATACCTATAAGAAAGGAGGCAACAAAAAGCTTGGGCTTGAAACTCTGATACCACCTTATGCCAAAATTACCTGAAATAATAACCTACCCCCCATTTGGTGTGGATATACTGCGGTTCGCTCGGCTTTTCTTCGATTTTTTCGCGCAAACGCCTCACATGTACGTCGACTGCGCGCGCATCGCCGGGATAGCCTATGCCCCATATCGTATTGAGCAGATTTTCACGGCTGTATACCTTGCCCGGATTTTCCATAAAAAGCTCCAACATATCAAATTCTTTGGCGGTCAGCTTTTTCTCCTTGCCGTTTATAAAACAGCGGCGGGAATCGAGGTCTATTTCAAGTTCACGCATTTTGAGCGTTTTTTTCTTTTCTTCGGTAACGGACACCGTTCGCACGCTGCGCCGCAATATGGCTTTGATGCGCGCTTTAAGCTCCAATATATTGAAAGGCTTGGTTATATAATCGTCGGCGCCGTATTCAAGCCCCATTATCTTATCCATATCTTCGCCCTTGGCTGTGACCATGATGACGGGTACGTTTGAAAACTCCCTTATCCTTTGACAGACTTCAAGCCCGTCTATCTTGGGTAACATAACATCAAGCAAAATAAGGCTGTAATCGTTTTCGGCGGCAAGGCTCAGCGCCTCTTCGCCGTCATAAGCGACATCTACCTCCATATTTTCTTTTTCAAGGCTGAAACGTATACCTTTTACTATCAGCTTTTCATCATCGACGACCAATATTTTATAAGCCATTTTTCTTCTCCCCCGATCAAAACAATGCAAAGACATATACTTATATTTTCTAACAGTTTGCTCGATTTGTCAATGCATTAATTCGGAAAAAATTTCACTGTTTTAAGCCAAAATCTATACAATATTTCCCAATCCGAGTGCTACGAGCAAAAGCCCCGCGGCTATGCCGCATATTTTTTCGCTCCCTTCGGGAGAAAATTTCCTTCCCGATGCAATACCCGTATTCAGAAATACGGGCTGAAACAAAAACACGGTCAGCGGCAGCAGTATATTTCCGCCCGCCACACCGCCTATACAAGCCGCGCAGCTGTCGGACGAAAGCGCCAGCGCCATAAAGAATGCCTCTTTGGTATCTATTTTGCGGTTTTTGTCCACGTCGCCCTTTTCGGGTGACGAAATAAGCCTAAGCAGCGGTATATCGCCAAGCCCGAATTGCTGCAAGAGCATTGCCATGCCCGTTACAGTAAGTATAACGCCGCCTGCGATGCCGCCCTTTATCAACCCCGAAGCGGCCTTACCTGCCGCACACGAAAGCAGCGACAGGCAAAGCCCCGTTATCATAAACACAAACATCCCGCCGCGGCTGAAGCTTATTTTCCTCACCCCGTAAGCCACACCCACCGCAAAGCTGTCCAGGCTTAGCGCCGCAGCGGTCAGAAATATATATGCGCCCATAATTTAGCCCTTTTTATTTTAAGGTATGAAAAAAACGCCGTCGGGTGAGAGCAAAACATTTGACATCTGCGCCGTATAATGTTATTATATAATAGGTTTTTGAAAGTATCCGACAAAATGTCGGTGCTTTGCATAAGCAACACGCAATATCCCGTGCCGCTGATAAAACGGCAGGGCAGGTTTTTTAAGGAGGTACTTAATGAGTTTCTGGATCATAATTGCCTTTGTCATTTATCTCGGTATAATGATAGGCATAGGAGCGGCGTTTTCAAAACGCTCAAAAAATGTGTCGGACTATTTTTTAGGCGGCAGACAAACGGGCAGCTGGCTTACGGCGCTTTCGGCGCAGGCATCGGATATGTCAAGCTGGCTGTTGATGGGTCTGCCCGGTGCAGTATATCTTAACGGCGTAAGCTCGGCATGGATAGCCATAGGCCTTGGTATAGGTACATATCTCAACTGGCTGATAGTCGCAAAACGTTTAAGACGTTATTCGGCGATCGCCGACGATTCCATAACCATACCGCAGTATTTTCAGAACCGTTTCAATTCGGACGCATCGGCTGTAAGAATTGTATGCGCGGTCATAATATTTATTTTCTTTCTTATTTATACGGCTTCGGGCTTTAACGCAGCCGCAAAACTGATAGAAAATGTATTCGGCATAAAATATCACATCGGTCTTACCGTCGGCGCGATAGTTATACTTATATATACATTCATGGGCGGATATTTCGCCGTTGTCTGGACTGATTTCTTCCAGGGCATGCTTATGTTCTTTGCGCTGCTGATAGTGCCTATAATAGCATATGCAGCCATCGGCGGCGACAGCTTTACAGCCATAACATCTCAGAAGGTCGGCTATATGAACCTTATGGCAAACGGCTCCGAGCCATACAAACTTGTCGATATAATATCGAACCTCGGTTGGGGTCTCGGCTATTTCGGTATGCCGCATATCCTTGTGCGCTTTATGTCGATAAGGAGCGAAGAGATGATAAAAAAATCACGCATAATAGCCATGGTATGGGTGGTTATTTCGCTTGTTGCATCGGTGGCTGTGGGCTGTATAGGTTATGTTTACCTTGAACACACGGGTGCAGTCCGGCTTGACAGCGTTTCTGCCGAAACCATATTTATGGTACTCGTTCAGAAACTTACACCCGGTCTTATTGCGGGTATACTGCTTTGCGCGATAGTTTCCGCAATAATGAGTACGTCGGATTCTCAGCTGCTTGTTACCGCCTCTGCCGTTACAAGCGATATTTACGGCGTTATCGCCAAAAACAAACCGAGCGATAAACAGATGCTTACTCTCAGCCGTATAGCCATTGTCGTGGTTTCGATAATAGCTTATATCATCGCCCTTGACCCCAACAATACGGTCATGGCGCTTGTTTCAAACGCATGGGCAGGCTTCGGCGCCGCTTTCGGCCCCGCGATGCTTCTCAGCCTTTTCTGGAAGAGAATGACTATGAACGGCGCTCTTGCCGGTATGATAAGCGGCGCAGCCGTTGTCATACTGTGGAATAAGTTCCTTGCCGCAAGCACCGGCCTTTACGAGCTTGTACCCGCATTCTTCATCTCTCTTGCGCTTATTGTTATAGTTTCGCTTATAGATAAAGAACCAAGTCAAAAAGTTCTTGATAAATTCGAGCTTGCAGCAAACAAAAAGACATTCTAAGTAAATAAAAAAGACTCGTCCTTTATAGGATGAGTCAGACTGTCAAAAAAGCTCAGGAGTACTGGGCTTTTTTATATTCGATCCCGACTGCGGTGTTTTCCACAAAGGAGAGCATAAAATGTAGTTTGCGTATGAAGCCCATACAGCCTGTGATGAACACGGTTATATATTGGGTTGTGTTGTCACGCCCGGAAATATCCACGACAGTATCGCTTTTGATCCGCTGTATGACACAGTTACCGAAAAATTTCCGGAAATAAAGGGTATTTGCGGATGCAAAGGAAAAACATTCTATGAGATATACAACTTTAACAGGTTTGGTTCAGGTATCAAAATGGGTCAAGCTTAAATTTGCATGCATGAATCTCAAAAAATTTGCAATACACTTGAAAACAGGTGATAATACACGTCCGAATATTCATATGGTTTGGGAAATTTCTGTTGTTTTGAATAGAATTTTGTTAAAAACAACCCCTGTTCCTAAAATAGAAATAGGGGTTATTTGACAGTTTGAAAGGGGCGATAAATGCCATTTTTATTTTTGCAATACTAATATTATGGGATTTAATCATTACAGAAGTAAATAAGCAGGGATAAATATTTTGGCTGCCGCAAACAGCGAAAACCAAATACTGTTTGCGGTAGCCCATTGTTTTTAGTTTATCTGAACGGGGCGGTGTCCCATACCCCTTTTCATACCGCCAAAACCCATACCTCGTTCGGCATTTTCGCCTATTGATGTTATCTTTCCGTCGACTTTGGCGCTGCCGCCGTCAACACCGTTTGCCGATATGGTGTAACTTTCGCCGTCTTTTATATCGGGCGAAGAATATATTACCGACTGATAGGTCTTTTCGGGGATGTCGGAAACGGTCACACTGCCGTCCGACGCCGTCAGACGAAACTCGGAACCGCCGTTTTGTACATTGTCAAAAGCGGCATTTATAACGTTTTGTTTGGAATTTTCGCTCGGCGTTTCGACCATACCGACGCTGCCGAATGCAAGCAGAATACCGCCGTTGACGTTTATTTCACCGTTTGCGTCCATAGCCGAATTTCCGCCGTTTTCCGGTCCGTAAATAACGCATTCACCGCCGTTGAAGGTCAAATTACCGTTTGAGTCTATACCGTCGCCGCCTGCGTCTATCGTTATTTTACCGCCGTTTACTATGATATGATGCTCACCGTATTCGCTCGGGTCACCGCGCATACCGCCGTTGCCGCCGCCTGCGTTTATGCCGTCATCTTTTGAGGTTATCTTTATGTCGCCGCCGTTTATCGTCATAACACGCTTGCTTTCAAGCCCCTCATCGGCTGCATTCACAGTCAGAGTACCGCCGTTCACAAACAGGTCGTCGGTTGCTTTTATGCCTTTTTTGACGCTTGAATCAAGTGTCAGGCTGCCTCCGCTCACATTTATAAAACTTTCGGATTTTATGCAGGTATCGTTTGAATCTATTTCAATATTTCCGCCCCTTATCATAAGATAGCCGTCGGAACTGATGCCTTTGCTGCTTGGATATGCGTCGGTCGTGCTTTCCGTCTGTTCGTCGGTCGGTATTTTTGTGCCTTGCATTTTAAAGCCTTCGGGCATTCCCTGCAGAGGCTCACTCTGTTGAAATTCTCTCTGCGGAAAATCTCCCTGCGGTAGTTCACCCTGTTGAAATTCTCTCTGCGGTGGTTCACCTTGCGGAAATTCTCCCTGTTGAAGTTCTTCCTGCGGTTGTCCTCCCCATGGTTTCATGCCCGCATTGCCGTTCATATGCATTCCGAAATCATTATTTGCGCTCGGTTCGGCTTCGCCCGATGCCGTTATCTTTAACACACCGTCAGCAATATCCGTATAGCCCTCGCAGTCTATACCGTCTTCCCCTGCATTTATCACAATATTGCCGCCTTTTATCTCGATACCGTCGTTTGCGTGCAGACCGTCGCTTTTTGCCGTAATGCTCACATTGCCGTTTTCTATATCAAGCACATCATCGCTTGCAATGCCGTGTTTGTATACCGATGTTATCTCAAGCGAACCGCTGCCCTTTATCTCCAAATCGGCATTTGAAAAAAGCGTTGCTTTGGCGTCCTCGTCACTGTAATTTTCACTGTCGGCAAGAATATTTTTGCTGCCTTCCTCAAGCGTTATAAAAGACTTATCCGTGTTTTTAAAATCAATTGCGGGACCGTCCGAAGCCTTGATATTTACCCCGTCAAGCCTCAGTTTCACCCTTTCGTTCGTATCGACCGTGATACTGCCGTTAAAACTGCCTTTGACCGTGAAATCGCCGCCTTTGGTTATTTTGACGACATTTCCGTCAATGCTTACGCCCTCGCCCGTGACTTTGGATGCATCAAGGTCTATTGTTCCGGTATTTTCTGTTTTGTCTTTCTCGTCTTCGGGGTCAAGCACCGATACACTGCCGTCCGAGCCGATATTGACATCATACCCCAATACCCCCGATATAACGTCGTAAGGGATATAAACGCTGCCGTTTGTCATAACGGGCGCTGCCGACAATTCCGTTGTTTCGCCTTTATAAGACGCCTGTGACGAACCGACCGTCATTATGAGCAGCTTTTTGTTTTTGCAGACATAGAGCTGACCGAGCGACGGTTCATATATAAGCTCAAACCCCAACTCCGACAGCACGCCCCTTGCGGGTATAAGTTTGTTCCCGTCGGACAAAAGCGCCTCGTCGGATACATTTTTCCCGTTAACGTTCACCGCCGCCTGCACGGCAGAAACCTCCGCTCCGCAGGCAGTCATACATATGCAGCTTTGGCACATCAATGCCGCAAGCATAACAAACAATTTTCGTTTCATATCAGATACCTCCGTTTTTATTATTGCCGATATTATAAAATGCAAAATTTAAAACACAATAAAATCAGTATTAAAAATAAATTAGAAATTTTATCCGAATATCAGTTCATACCAAAAACCGTCAATTCATACATATCCGCTTGTTTCGGGGCTTGGCGTATGTTATTATAACAAAAAGATCCTGTTTTGTTTATCTTGTATATTCCCCTTTTTTATGTTAAAATGAAAATATACACAAAAGGGGGTAATAATATATGAACGATATAAACGATATGCTTGATAAACTGCATAAACTTGCAGCCGATAATAAGGAACTTTGCAATGCCCTTAAAGCGACGCAGAACGCAGACGACCCCATGGCGGCTTTTTGCCGTATCGCAGCCGAAAACGGCTGCCCCGTGGACTTGGGTGAGCTGCTTGCGCTGAATGAAACGCTGTGGAGCAATATGCTCAAAAGCACCAACGGCGGCGCAACATATCCCATAGAGGAGTGGGCGGACGCCTACGAAATGTTCATATCATCGCTTTAAAAAGGGGGTTTCTTAATGACTGACTGCAACAGGCTGCTTGACGGCATAAATTCACTTACGATATACAAAAAAATAGCCGACGACGAAATAATCAAGATATTGAAAAATATTTTCACGGCGGACGACAACCTTCCGTATCTTGCAGAATTAACGGAATTTCTTGTAAACCGCGCCGAGGAAAAGCATTTCAGCGGCAATCTTTTCGGCAATTACATAAGGCACCTCATCATATCCGATGAGAATATATTCACGCTGCTTTGCGAAAATAACAAAAAAGTTGAGGGTACATCTCTTTATGAGCTTGCAAAAGCGGATATTCGGGCGCTGACGGAGCTTTCCGAAACAGACTTGACGGAGCTGCCCGACAGCCGTTTTATGATGTCGGCTATGGAAACACTTATGGATTATCGTCCTGTCGAAAGCGGCAAAAGCGATGTATCCGAAAACCTGACGCTTGAAGATATAATAGCTTTTCACCGCAAAAACGGCTGCGGGGATATTTCCGTCTACCGTGTTTTCAAATATAACAGCGACAAAAAGGCGCTTGTCGGCATAACCCACCCCGACAAGATAACTTTTGACGACCTTATCGGTTATACAAGCCAGATAGAAGAGCTGCGCGACAATACGCTCGCTTTTATAAACAACTGCCCCGCAAACAATATACTGCTTGTCGGTGCAAGGGGTACGGGAAAATCATCTTCCATAAAAGCGCTTATAAACGAATACCACACACAAGGTCTGCGCCTTGTTGAGATAACAAAAGAGCAGATAGCGGATTTGCCCGATATTCTTAAACTTTTAAGACCGCGCGGCAGAAAGTTTATCATTTATATAGACGACCTTTCATTCGACGAAAACGAGCTGCAATATAAGTATATGAAATCCCTGCTTGAAGGCGGCAGCGAGGGCAAGCCCGACAATGTGCTTTTCTATGCGACAAGCAACCGCCGCCACATTATACAGGAAAAATGGAGCGACCGCAACACCGCAAGCGCAGTCGCCGATATACATACCACCGATACGATGAACGAAAAACTCTCGCTTTCCGACCGTTTCGGCATAACCATAACATATGCAAAACCGACCCCTCAGGAATATGTGAAAATAGCCATAGGGCTTGCGCGCAAAAACGGCATAACTCTCCCCGATGAGGAGATAAAACAAGCCGCTCTGCGCTGGGAACTCAACCAAAAGGGAATGTCGGGCAGGACGGCAAAACAGTTTGTCGAAAATCTGTTATGGGAGGAAAAAAAGAAAAATGGAGATAAATGAGATACTTTCAAAAGTCGACCATACTTTGCTTTCGGTAACGGCAACGTGGGACGACATAAGGCAGATATGCGACGAAGGCATAAAATACGGTGCGGCAAGCATCTGCATACCGCCCTGTTTTGTCGGACAGGCTAAGGACTATGTTGGCGAACGCATAAAAATATGCACGGTCATCGGCTTCCCAAACGGCTACAATACCGCCGATGTCAAGGCTTACGAGGCAAAGACCGCCGTGAAGGACGGTGCGGACGAAATTGATATGGTCATCAACCGCGGGGACGTCAAAGCAAAAAAATATGCAAGCATACTTAAAGAGATAAATAAAATAAAAGATGCCTGCGGAGGCGCTTTGCTGAAGGTTATAATAGAAACCTGCGACCTGACCGAAGAAGAAAAAATAAATATGTGCCGTGTGGTCGAGCAAAGCGATGCCGATTTTATAAAGACCAGCACGGGTTTTGGCAGCGCAGGCGCAAAATTGAGCGATATAGAATTATTTGCGCAAAATATAAAAACCAAAAAGATAAAAGCCGCAGGCGGCATAAGCAGCCTTGACGACGCCGAAAAAATGATAGCCGCAGGCGCGGACAGGCTTGGCACAAGCAGGATAATAAGGCTTGCCGCCAAATTATAAAACTTATAAAAAGGGGACGACGGTTTGTTTAAGATAGTTATTTGTGACGATCAAAAAGAAATACTTCAAAGCACAAAAGATTTTATAAACCGCTCCCTTGCAGGCAAAGATATTGCAATAGACTGTTACGACAGCGCAGACGCCCTGCTTTCGGGCGATACGTCGGATACGGACTTGTTCATACTTGATATAGCAATGCCGGATACAGACGGTTTTGAGCTTGCGGAACGCCTTAACAAGTCCGACAGCAAAGCCCGCGTTATTTTTCTTACATCCGAGGTCGGCAGAGTTTTTGACGGTTATAAATACCGTGCTTTCCGCTTTGTTGCAAAAGGTGACGAAGCCGCTCTTGAAGAGGGCTTGACGGCTGCTTTTGATACCAAGCCCGAAAACCGCTGCATCACTCTTAACATAAAAGCGCGTTCAAGCGCAAAAACTCAGCTTACCTTTGCGCTGCCCCATATAATTTATTTTGAATACAACCTAAGACAGCTCTCTGTAGTAACGCTTAAAGGCAGTTTTGAGGTCACGGGCAGCAAACTTTCCGATCTGACCGATAAACTGACCGACCAAGGCTTTGTGTGCGTGCATCGCTCTTATCTTGTAAATATGGCTCACATAAACTGTTTTGAAAAAAACGACATTGTGCTTTCCAATGGCGAGCATATATACATCGGTTCACGACCGTATATGGTGCGTCAGGTAAAACAAAGGTACTTTCGCTATATCGAGGAGGACTGAAAATGCTCTGGATATTTTTCGAGCTTGCTGTCTGTCTTTTTGACAGTCTTTTGCTTTATATGCTCGTATGCAAGTATACGCGTATACATTTCGGGGCTGAAACTCTGCTGCCGCTGTTAACTGCCGCAATACTCAGCTTTATACGTGTGCATTATCTCTCCGATCGCATTATTGCGCCGTTTATCGCCATATTTGTAAGCTGGTGCGTTTGTATGTGCTTTAAGCTCAGACCCCTCGGCTCGTTTATTGTTGCGCTTTTGTACTTTGTTTTTATAGAGATAAGCGAGCTGCTTGTTATGGGTATATTTACGCTTGTTCTGCGTTCACGCTATGCCGAATTTGCAGAGCTGCCAATGTTCAATCTGGTCGGTATACTGTTTGCGCGGCTTATTTTTATAGGCATAATAAACAGCGGACGCATTGAGATGCAGTTCAGCGCGCCTGTTAGATACCGTCTTATACTCACATCGGCGATTTTTATGATAACCGTCTGTATGGAATGTATTTGCCTTGTATCATATAACACAGACCCCGAAACAAGACTTACATTTTCGTTTATATCCATAATCATGTTTGCAATAATCGTTCTGGTATTTCTTTTGTTCAACAGTCTTACGCATTTTTACACGGCATATTATGAAAGCCGTGAAATAGCAAACTCTCTCAAAGCAAACGAAAAATTTTACAGCACTCTTGCCGCAGGCAACGAGCAGACAAGGCTTGCCGTGCATGACTGCAAAAACCATATCTTCACCGCAATGGAATTGCTGCGCCAAAAGAAAATAAAAGAAACCGAAGAATATCTGCAAAGCGTAGCCGGCACGCTTGACAGGCCGTACAAAAGCTATCTTCAAAACAGCATAGCCGATATAGTCATCACACAAAAAGCCGAGCTTGCCGAAAAAGCGGGCGTTAAACTGAGCGTAACGGGTGTTATGGGCGAGGTCAATATAAAACGCACGGATATGTCGTCGCTTATATCAAACCTGCTTGACAATGCGATAGAGGCGGCTGCGAAATGCCAAGGCGGCTTTGTACAATTAAAAGTAAAGATGCAGGGGGATTATATCTATATCTCAACGCTTAACTCCATAGCAAAAATGCCCGTTATAGTCGGCACGGATTTTGTAACGACCAAGCCCGACCGCGAAAACCACGGTATGGGCATAAAAATAATAAAAGATATTGTACACCGCTATAACGGCGAATTTGATTTCAGCGCGGAAAACGGCGTTATCACAATATATGTTCTGCTCAAACCGCCGCTTTTGAGTGAGGAGAGTGATTAAGATGGTAAAACCGAAAATTTTGTATTCGGCAATATCCGTAATGTTGGTATTGTTTTTGTCGGCGTTTATTGTTTATGCCGGTGACGGTAACGAAACCGACACGGAAATTACGACCGATATTGAGATAACTACCGAAACCGATACGGAGAGTACTACCGATAACGTGACCGACACGGAGAGTACTACCGAACCCACAACCGAACCCGACACGGAAACCGATACCGAAACGACCACCGAGGACTTTACGGGTAATTCGGGCGAGGAAACTACCGTATTGCCGCCGGGTTCGTCAGACCCGGATCCCACAACGGAAGATACCACACAAAGACCGGATACACCGACAGAGCCTACAACACAGGGACACAGCGCCCCGACCGAAACCACTACACAAAGCCGGGACACCACGACCGAAACGACCACACAAAAACAGGATAAAGACCCGACCACCGAAACGACCACGACCGAAAGACCGACAAGCGGTTCTCATTCGGGCAGCGGTGGTGGAGGCGGCAGCGGAGGCAGCGGCGGAGGCGTGTTTAACAGCGGTTTTTCACGGCTTGCCAACAAAAACAAGACAGAACCCGTAAAGGAAACCACAACGGAACAGACCACTGCCGAAAAGAAACTGGCGCCCAAAAGTAAAAGCTCGGTCAGATTTGCCAAAAAAATATTGACTTTTATGATAGATTCTTCTATTGCATATCTTGACAAAGTACCCATTTTCGTTATATACTCACCTTATATACAAAAAAGCAGCAATTCAACTTTAATATCTGTGCGTTCTTTACAAAAAGGGTTGGGCGATGATGTCAACATCACATGGAACGCCCGCACAAAAACAGCTGTAGTCGTATATAACGGTCATAAGGTAGAAATAACCGCAAACCGAAGGTATATGCTTGCGGACGGGAAACGCGTCTATTTTAAATACGGCGCTTTTGCGGAGATAAAAAACGACCGGATATATCTGCCGTTCCGCGCGCTCGGCGAAGCGCTCGGCTTTAAAGTCACATGGGACGGCAAGACCCGAACGGCTGCTTACTTGTTGTAACACGGCGTATGGCATATTTTTTCAGGATATGCCGCAAAACTAAAAAAGGATGGTATTTATGAAGAAAGCATTCAAAAAAATCATGTCCTCCGTTCTGGCTGTTTCAATGCTTCTTACATCGGTGCATATCGGTACTGTGACGGCCCAAGCTGCCGCTTTTAACGTATGCGCGGGTTGGTATGAAACACTTTATGCCGAATGGGCAGACAGCGACCCCGATGCAGCCAATGTAAAAGTAGGCTACAGGCAGACGGGCGACACCGACTACACCTATCTTTCGGGTGACGATTTGAAGTATCTGGTGCGCAAAGCAAGCACAAGCGGCAGAGGCAGGGTGGATATTCCCGGTCTTAAAGCGGGCAGATACGATATTGAGGTCACGGCATCCGACAATACCGTATACACAAGAAGCAACATTCTTGTTTATGCAAACGACCGTTCGGGTTATGCGCATTTCAAACGCAGCGAGGGCGTGGGCGCATACAATAACGACGGTACACCAAAGGACAATGCAATAATCGTTTATGTTACCGACGAAAACAAAAACACCGTTTCCGTTCCCGGCTATGAGGACCTTACCGTAAAATATTCCTCATCTTCTTCTGGCGCTACCTGGACAAGGGGCAGCAACGGTATAGGCAATATCTTAAACAACAACCACCACCTTATAAGAAGGATAACAGGCCCTTCAAGCGAAACGGCAAAGGGCTTTGACGGCAATGTAAAATGTGACGATCACCCCCTGATATTCCGCTTTATAGGCACGGTAACACCGCCCGAAAATTTAACGCCTTATGATGCAAAGACAAATGAGCTTGGCGGCGGCGAAGGCGACAACGGCAATCTTGCAATAACAAAATACGGTAAGAACATCACCATAGAGGGTATCGGCGACGACTGTGTTATAGACGGCTGGGGTTTCACTTTTTCGCAAACAAAGACCTGCCCTGCCGATGCGGGCGAAAGTTTTGAAGTAAGGAACCTGACTTTCAAAAACTATCCCGAAGATGCGCTCGGCTTCCAGGGTGACGACGCAATAACATCGCCTATAAAACGTGTATGGGTGCATAACAACGTATTTTATCCGGGTTACTGCGCCAATCCGACCGAAAGCGACAAAGCGGAAGGCGACGGCTCATGCGATTTCAAGCGCGGTCAATACTACACAATGAGCTATAACCACTATATCAAGTGCCATAAAACCAATTTGCTCGGCGCAAGCGAAAAGGAAAATCAGTTCTATATGACACTGCACCACAACTGGTACGAGGACGTTGCATCAAGGCAGCCCCTTGGCGCAGGCGGAAATATACATATATACAACACATATTTCCAGGATAACGGTCCCGCAAAAAAGCATAACACCAGTCAGGTCATAGACTTGCGTGGTCATGCGCACTGTTTCTCCGAAAACAACTATTTCGACAACTGTAAAAATATTTATAACGAAAGACACGATGTGTCCTATCTTAAAACTTTCGGCGATATGACATCGGGCGACTGCACCGAGGACAGCCTGAAAGGCAAGACCGTCAAAGCCGAGAAGAGGACCGATGCAGGCCCCGGGGACAACGGGCTGAAATTCCCCAACGGTGATTCCATTGCCGAATGGGATCAGAATCCCGAACAATTCTATTTTTCGAACGGAAAATCGAATGTGTCGGTACTTAACGACACAAAAGACGTACCCGAATATGTAAAGACACATGCAGGCACGCTTCAGGCATTCCCCTTGACCGAATCCGGTTCTATAACGGTGACCGTTGTAAGCGGCAGCACACCTATAACGGATGCGGATGTGACCGCCGAGGGTATAACCTTTGTAAACAACGGTGACGGCACTTATACCGCAAATATCGTACCTTTGGGTATGGAAATAACGGTAACGGCATCAAAAGAGGGCTATTCAAGCAAATCGCTCACAACGACCTTGGCTAAAGACGGCGACACGTTCAGCGGCAAACTTGACCTTCCGACCGACAGCAACGGCTATGCGGCTGTAATGCTCACGGGCGGTTCGGGCAATACACCTGTAACGGGAGTGACCGTTAAACTTGCGGACGGCACCGTGCTTGCCGACAAGGGCGGCGGTCTTTATCAGTCCGCAAACGAGATAGCCGTCGGCAAATACAAAGTTTCGATAACAAATACGGGCGATTATGTGCCGCTTGAAAATGCCGAAATAACCGTCAGGACAACAAATACGCCTACACCGCTGCACCTTGACAAAGAGCTTGGTTCGGTGTCGGTAATACTCAAACCTGCCGCAGGCGAAACCGAAAGTTTCGATGTGACGAACGCAAGCGTAAGTGTCGGCAATACCGCGCTTACAGGCAACGGCAGCGGTACATTTACAGGCAAAGTCGAAGTCGGCACACCGTTTGAGATAAAAATAAATGTTCCGGGTTGGAAAGTCGATTCAATGACTTCCGGCACGATAACGGCTGTAAAAGGCTCGGAAGTTTCCGTAACGGCAAATATGGTAAGCAAAGGCACTCTCTTTGTATGGAATTATACGGACGGCACAAATACGGAAAATTTCTTTGATGTGCAAGATGCCAACAACTGGAGTTCTGCCAAAAATAATCCCGTAGAATATAACGGTCAGACGCTTAACAAGGCTATCAAAATAACTTCGGGGTTGACCATTACCTTTGAAGCGCCAAAAGACGGATACCTTACAATAGTTACCGACGCTTTGGCAAGCTCAAGCATCACTTTGAACGGTACTGTATACGAACTGACCGAAAAAATAATGACGGTACCCGTAAAGGCAGGTACGGTCACATTCAAGAGAAATAAAAAGGAAGCTCACCTTTATCTGCTTGAATATTCGCTCAACGGCGGTGAAAGTACCGTAACAAGCACGGAATCAACGACCGAAACCACCACTGCGAGTACATCGACCGAAACCACGACCAAAGAACAGGGTGGACACAGCAAACCCGAATCTACCACTTCAAGCACATCGACAGAAACATCGACAGAAACGACCACTGCGAGCGTATCGACAGAAACGACTACTTCGAGTGTATCGACCGAAACTACGACCGAATCAACTACATCGGATGATCACGGTGGGGATAAGCCTGTCGGTCCGTCACAAAAAACGCTGCTTGGCGATGCCAACTGCGACGGCATTGTCAATGCTGCCGATTCGGCTTTCGTTCTGCAATATGTGCTTAATCCGCAGGCAATAACAATGACACCGCAGGGGCTTATAAACAGCCGTGTCACAAAAGATGGCATAACTGCGGCGGCAGCGGCGGCAATATTGCAAAAAGCACTTCTTTCTACTTTTGAATTTGAAGTTGAGAGAACGTCATAACCTTAATAATACAAGGGCTGTCACAATAGCGGCAAATGCTATCGGACAGCCCTGTTTTTTTTTATTTTTTATTTTTATGGGGCTTTGCCCATGCCCCACAAGCCTTTTGCAAAAGGCTTGATCGAAAACTTTATAAACGGGGCTTTGCCCCGTACCCCACAAAGGTTTGAGCCAAGATTTATAAATTGATTTTTGCCTCTACCTGTTTTTTTGTAAAAGATTTGGGCAGAAAAAATTTTATATTAATGCCTACGCCACTTGTGAAACTTTTGATGATTACAAAAACACACTATTTGAAAAAGAACCAAAAAAACGGCACAAAAAATTTTGCGCCGTTTGATTTTATGTTAATTATCAATATTTAAAAATCATGCAAAACAATTAATTTTTTGCAGATTTCTTGCTGCTTTTTTTAGCAGGCTTATCATCGGTTTTAGCTGCAGTTTTACGAACGACCTTTTTAGGTATAGCTGCAAGGATAGGCTTTAATACAGCGATTTTAGCCTCGTCACCTCTGAAACTGAGCGTATCTGCTGTTTTGCTTTCCAATGCAGTAACAAGAGCATCACTGTCGGCATCTACCTGTATATCACAGCCTTTATAATCATAAGGCTGAACATTGATCTTGCCCTCAGCAATTTCAGCATAAAAAGCACCGCTGCCTTCTCCGCTGACGTTGAACTGAACTGTAATATGCTCGGAAACATCTTTGACCTTAGCCTTGTTCAGTCTTTCGCCTGCACGGGCAAACATCTCTTCAAAATTCATTTTAACTACTTCCTTTCAAATTAACTATGTCCTATAAATATTTTAATTCTATAATTTTATAATACATTAAAAATAATAAATTGTCAATAGTTTTATGCGTAAAAAGCAATTTTTTTTGAAAAACCATCATAAATAAAACAAAAATGATGATTTATAATTATAACTGAAGCCGCCGAATATGAGTCGCAACATATCGGAGTACGAATATCTAAAATTGAATTTTACCGTAAAAAAGACCCCTGTAGTCAGATTTTTGGTCTAACTTACAGGGGTCGATATAAAAGCACCTATTCGATCCGCTAAATCATCAAGCCTGTACCAGATGTACGGCAAAATCGCCGATATGTTCTTTTAAGTAAACAGATGTAATTTTTCCGTTCTTAACAACAGCTGTTTCCATATCAACTTCTTCGCCGATATAGTTAAGGTAATTTACAGCTCTGTCAAGATACCTTGTCTTAATAGCGATATGACCGTTCTTGCCAAGGAACATTTGCTTTCTTACTTCGATACCTGTGCCTGCAAATACAGCCGAGTTGCCGTTTTTGATCGGGAAGTTGAACAGCTTGCTGAATTTGTTTGCAACAGCAAGAGCAGCTTCTTCGTTTTCTGTATTGATGCCGACATGAGCAAACTCAAAACCGAGCATAGATGCAACAGCCTCTTTGCAAAGCTCTGTGATTTTGTCAAACTCACCGTTGTCGATAAGGTCGCTCTTTACCATCCAGCTACCGCCGCAGCAGATGATTTTGTTATATGCAAGATAACTGTTCAGATTGCCTGCGTTGATACCGCCTGTGGGCATGAATTTAAGTGTTGTATAAGCTGCTGCCATAGATTTTATCATATTAAGGCCGCCTGCCGCTTCAGCCGGGAAGAACTTAACAACTTCAAGACCAAGGTTAACGGCATGGTTAAGGTCGCTTGGGTTGCAAGTACCGGGTGTGATAAGATAACCTTTTTCGTTGCAGTATTTAACTATCTCGGGGTCAAGACCGGGGCTTACAAGGAACTTTGAACCTGCGGCAATAGCTTTGTCAGCCTGTTCTTTTGTAAGCACGGTACCTGCGCCGACAATAAGCTCGGGAACTTCCGCAGACATTCTTTTGATGGCTTCTTCGGCAGCTGCCGTTCTGAATGTTACCTCTGCACATGGGATACCGCCTGCAACAAGCGCTTTTGCCAGCGGAACAGCTTTCTCAACATCGTTGATAACAACAACGGGTACAATACCGATAAGACTTAATTTCTCCAAAACTTCATTCATCTTTATGAACTCCCTTCGTGTTTTATTTATAAGAACTTATAAATTGACCGCAAATAAGCTCTTATGATTTATACTTTGATTTTATCACTTTTGTAAAAAAAAATCAAGAACAATATAACAATTTTTAAAAAATCTTACAATATACTTCAATATGCAGATGAACGGTTTCGTTATATTATATCAATCCTGCCTCCGCAACCGCAAATATATCGGACATTTTGCATTTAAAAAGACTCATCCCGATAAAGGTTTGAGTCTTTTTGTGTATTTGCCAAACAAATATACGAAACCAAGACAATGTTTGTTGTCTATTTTTTCTCGACGGGCATCACAAATGAATTATTCAGCGTTTTTTGAAGAACCAAAGCCGCATCGCCCGCATTCAGCACCTTATCACCGTTAACATCGACATACTTCATATAATCCGATGTTTTTGTTTCGATCTTCATTGTGAATAAACTGCCCCTGAGTACTTTTTGGAGTATAGATGCCGAGTCCGCAGCCGTAAGAACGTTATCGGCATTGGCATCACCGTATGGGTAGCTGCTGCCCGTATCTGTTTTATCGGTGGTTGTTTCGGTCGGAGTTTCGACTTTCTTGGTGGTCGATTCTGTCGGAGTATCTACTTTCTTAGTAGTTGTTTCCGTTGGAGTTTCAACTTTCTTGGTAGTAGTTTCTGTCGAAGTTTCAACCTTCTTGGTAGTAGTTTCGGTCGGAGTTTCGACTTTCTTAGTAGTGGTTTCTGTCGAAGTTTCGACTTTCTTTGTAGTGGTTTCCGTCGGAGTTTCAACCTTCTTTGTAGTAGTTTCTGTCGGAATTTCAACTTTCTTGGTAGTAGTTTCGGTTGAAGTTTCGACTTTCTTAGTAGTGGTTTCCGTCGGAGTATTCACTTTCTTAGTAGTGGTTTCTGTCGGAGTTTCGACTTTCTTAGTAGTAGTTTCTGTCGAAGTTTCGACTTTCTTAGTAGTGGTTTCTGTCGAAGTTTCGACTTTCTTAGTAGTAGTTTCGGTCGGAGTTTCGACTTTCTTTGTAGTCGATTCGGTCGGAGTTTCAACTTTCGTTGTTGTTTCGGGTTTATTATGTCCGCCCGAATTATCTTTGGTCGTTGTTTCCGTAGTTGCTTCTGTAGTAGTTGTTGTAGTTGCAGAGGTCGTGGGTTTAGACGGTATATCTCCTTCGCCGCCTCCGCCGCCGATACCGCCCGAAGCGCTTGTGGTGGTTTCCGTCGTGCTTTCCGTTGAAACAGCGGCAGCCGTTACGGTTATTTTACCGCCTATGTTTGTATTTGTGTTATCGTATGTAGTTTCGCCGTTGGCGGTAGCGATTATATTAAGCGTTAAAGCCGTATCCGCCGCTTTTGCGTCGGGCGCTACCTTAAATTGAAATTCCGCAAGCTGCATATCCTTTGAAAACGGCTTGGATGTCGAATTTGCCCATGCAACAGTCAGTTTTTTGTTATTGACGTCGTTGTCTGCGACCATAATACCCGAGCCAAGCAGATTTTTGCCATAGGTATCTGCGCTTGCGGCATCTTTGCCGACAGATACGGGCGTAAGCACATTTGCATCATATGTAATGGAAAGCGCATATCCGTTAAGCTGCGGATCATTAACGGCACTGCCGTTTGTATTGACCGCGTTTGGCGATGCCGTCAGTTTAAGCGTGACCGTGTCGCCTGCTGCCACAGTTTTTGATTCAAGCTTGTATTCGGCTGCCTGAGCTGTGACACACATAAGCATAGCGGCGGTGACCGCCGTTACGGCGCAGAATATTTTTTTAAATATCATAAATTTTCCTCCCCGAACAGATTCGTATAGTATATAATTATAATATGATTATAAACCATAATATAAAAAATTGCAACAAAAAATGAACCTTTTGAAAAAAATTTTCCTCTTATATACAGAAGCTTCTAAAAAATGTACCGGAGATGATGAAATGCATGAAGAAACTGCGGTGAGAGCCTTGAAAAGCGGCGATATGTCGGGTCTTGAAACACTGTATGCGCTGTATGCCAAACCTGCCCTGCGCATGGCGTATCTTATCGTTTCGGACTACCAGACCGCCGAGGACATCTTGCAGGACGCCTTTATACAATGCCTGCGTTCCATAAAAACGCTGAAAGACAACAATGCTTTCAGACCATGGTTTTATAAGATAGTGACAAGGCTGTCATACAAAGCTGCCGGTAAAAGTAAACAGACCGTTCCTTGTGAGGACATATACGGCGATATATCCGTCACGGATCGCTATCCCTCGGACACAAGTTATATTTACGACTGTATAAAGACCTTGGGCGCAAAGCACCGTGCGGTGATAGTTATGTATTTTTATGCGGATATGAGCATAAAAGAGATAAGTTCTGCGCTCGGCTGTCCGCAGGGTACGGTCAAATCAAGGCTCAATGCCGCAACAAAATTATTAAAAGAAAGAATGGAGGGCGAATATGTATATGGATAATAAAATAAGGGCGGCGCTTGAATATGCCGCAAAGGATATTGCCCCCAAAGAAAATATGTTATCCGATATAACGGAAAGATATGAAAAGGAGTGCTTAAAAATGAAAAAGATAAAACCTGTAAGAGTATTGGCTGTATGCGCCGTTATGTGCGCCGCGATCTCCGGCATCGCCATAGGCGCGGGTAAAATAGCTTCAACCGAAAGCCATTCTTCGCATTATGAAGATATAAACCATTATCCCACACTCGACGAGCTGAAAAATATCATAGATTATACGCCCGTTTATCCGAAAAAACTTGGCGATCACGAATTTGAAAGCTGTGTACCCGTCCACTCAACCGAACGTGACGAAAACAAAAATGCCGTAAGAGATTATACCGGCATGAATTTCAGTTACAAAACAGAAAACGGTTTTCTGAACCTTGATACAAAGCCCGGCTCCGTAACAGATACCGAAGGCAGCGAGTCTGTCGACTATAACGGTGTAACTCTTTATTACCGCAGCGATGTATATAAATTTGTACCGCCCGATTACAAACTGACCGAAGAGGACAAAGAGCTTCAGGAAAAGGGCGAGCTTGTGATAAGCTACGGCAGCAAAGATATTGAGATAAACACCATGCTTTCGGTCGTATGGAACAAAGACGGCGTAGGCTATTGCCTTATAGCCTCCGACCCCGCCGAAGATAAGGACGAATTTATCGCTCTGGCAAAACAGGCGGTGGACGGCGAATAAAGCAGCCGCTGTCGACAACTTTTATCAAAGCCTTTGTATTCGTTTTGTTTTCCCCACAGAATACAACAAAGTATCCACCGCCTATTTAGGCGGTGGATTTACCCATCGGTCAAAACCTTGTAAGTTTTCCGTTCTTGAAATCTTCATCTTCTTTTATATTGTCCTCATAAGGCATATTCAACACATCCCCATCAAGTACAAGATAATCGTCACCCCATTCTTCTCCGTATGGTTCTTCTCTGTATATATTTTTAGCATCCGTAACAAGAAGTTTATTTGTTTCACTGTCATAATGACCTGTACATTCATCAACAGAAGAATTTCCTGCATATTCTTTATATTCGTCGGTATCTTCTGCTATTGTTGATTTTACAATTACTTTATATGTACCGTCATCATTTTTGGTTATAAAGTATTCGTAATCTAATTTAGCCCAAGTATCAAGGTAACCTTTCCAGTTTCCCACAAGGTAATCTTCTTGAGTTTTTATTTCGGGCAGGTCATAAACATAGTAATCCTTAATATCATCGTCTACGACAACTGTTTGCGGGTCTACAATTTGTATTGTTCGTGTGTCCTCGTCCCATGCAGCGCGTTTGCCCATAGCCTCGGCAACCGTTTTGATGGGAACATAGCTTCTGTTGTCTACTATGGCTATGGATGTATTTACATTTTTTCCGTCGGCTGTAAGAGAGATCTCGTCGTCGAATATAGCCTCTGCCGTGCCGCTGCCCTGTTCAAAGGTATCATCGCCTGCTTCTTTGCCTTGACTTGTAAGGATTATGCTTTTTGTGTCCGCTATCCATTCTGTTTTACAGTTAAGGGCATAACCTATGGTTCTTACCGGAAAATAGCTTGTACCGTTTATTATAACGGGGCGCATATTTAATTCCTCACCGTTTACAGTCATACCTATATCGGAGAATACGGCTGTTTCGGTGGTTCTTGCGGCATATGTATTTATGGGTGTGACCGACGTCAGAATAAGGGCTGATGTAAACAGCAATGCTGCCGCTTTGGTCGGTATTGTTTTTTTCATTGTTGTCACTCCTTCTTTATTTTCGTTAAAAAAAAATCCGTAATACGCGTTGCGTATCTACAACTGTGATATAATTTTAACATATAAAACAAACAAAGTAAAGGAGTTATTTCCGAGTATAAAAAAGTCACTGTTAAAGTGCATTGACACTTTAACATTCTACTTGAACGGTCAAAAATTTTTTCTTGATTTTTTACTTGAAATTATGGTATCATATTCACTGTAAAAAATTATATATACATATTGACACATGTGGTGCATTGCACGTAAATCTGATTACAGAGTATGTTATGGCACACATGTGTTTTTTTGTGCTAAAAGGAGGATATTTTATGCCGAAAAACCAATTTCAGAGAATGGTATTTGCCTTTATTACAGTCATTATCACTGTACATGCATATGTATTTTACAGTCTGTATGTAATAAACGGGGATACATTAATGGCGGTAAACAACACAACAAGCGTTATCTCAGCCCTTAATAAACAGGGTGGAGTATATATGTTCGGTACATATAAACCGATATGGTTTTGCGTAATATCGGAATTTATTATTGCTTATCTGTTGGAGAATATAGTTGGCAGCCCCGTTTCATTCAAACTTGCATGCAGGATATTCAATCCCGCCAAAAATCATCCCATGATATTTGAAACGGCTGTAATATGTGCGACCGTCGGTATAATGTGTCCGACTATGAGCTTTATTGCCGCTTTTCTCTACTATCCCTACTATATGGGATTCAATATTTTAACTTTATTGGCAAATTGGCTCAAATTGGTATGTTTGAATTTTCCCTTCGCTTACTTTACACAGTTGTTTTTTATACAGCCTGTTGTAAGAGTATTATTCAGGGCTGTATTCCGCAAAGAGATAGAAAAACAAAACAATGCAAACGAGCATATGCAGCCCGAAAATGAACAGGAGGCTGTTATCAATATATTCAAGCGTATCGATGAAATACAGAAAGAACTTGAACATGAACACCGACGCAGAAAGGCGTTGGAAGACGATTTACGCAATATTGCAAAAAAATAAAAAACTCAGCAATTTAAAAACTGCCGCCAAATGTTGTTGGCGGCAGTCAGACTGTCAAAAAACTTTGTTTATAAAACTAACTTAAAGCGTCGCAGACCGGAATCCGCAGGATGAGCTTTGCTTATGCACCGCAAAAAAGCAATGCGGACGCACGAAGTGCGGCTTTTGGCGCAGCCAAAAGTGCTTTTCGTCAGAGGAAAAGAGCGAG